>JAFDYP010000625.1 GCA_018267355.1 Bacteroidota bacterium | reverse complement strand
TTTGGTTTCCGACTTGAGATAGATGATCCTATACCCCTTTTTCTCCTGCCCTGTTTTGTCCATACTGGTGAAAGGGAGCACCTCTGAGTATTGTCCCACCTTCATCCTGTCTAGTGTGAAGATCAGCGTGCCGTCTATTTCAGATTTTTCGAAAAACGTGCTTTGCGTCTTAGGATTGGTCATGAGCCCTCCATTCATCCGGAGGTTTTCATCATCAGAATACTGATTTACAGCTTCGCGAAAGCTCATCGAGTCTACTACCAGCTGATGCTGGACGCTGTCTATCCTTTTCTTTACAGCCTCCAGATCATCCAGTGTTGTTTTCGGTTTGATGAGAATATGACGGAGCTTTAGCTTATTGCCACGCTTCTCATCCAGCAGTATCAGGTGATATCCAAATGGGGTTTCCACGATATCACTCATTTTGTGTGGATCCAGGCGGTAGGCCACAGCCTCAAACTCCGGCACCAACTCACCCCTCTCTATGATGCCCAGATCGCCGCCATTAGACGCGGAGCCGGGATCCTCAGAATATAAAATAGCCTGCAAAGAGAAGTCAGCACCTCCCTCTATATCCTTTTTGATCTTCTCCAGTTTCTTTTTGGCGACCTCTTTTTCCTCTTCGGTCACCTTCGGGAACATAATGACCTGACCTATCTCCAGCTCCGAGTTAAAATAAGGAATACTGTCCTTGGGGATTTTGGCAAAAAACTCATATACCTCTTGCGGACTAACCTTCAGACCGGTAAAAACCTTGCCCTTCATCTTATCACTCAGCAGCTGGTTTTTGATATCCTCCGTGAAATCCTCCTTCATTTCGGCCACACTCTTGCCGTAGTAGGCTTCCATCTTCTCTTTAGAACCATCAAAAATACTGATGAAGTATTTGACCCGGCGGTCAAGCTCCGCCTCTATCTCCTCCTGAGAAACAGTGAGACTATCCAGATTAGCCTGAGCCAGAAACATTTTGTCCAGCAGCAGTCCATCGAATATCCGGCAGCGGGTTTCTTCGGTGTCTATCGGATTGGGGTTGGCATTGTGCAGCTGCTGATTGAGCTGTATGTCTACCTCTGACTGGAGTACGATATTATCTCCTACCACAGCTACGACACGATCTGCTGTAGTATACTGCGCATATGCTGTATGGCTGAGCGCCACCATGAGCGTCAGCATACAGATATATATGAGTGATCTTTTCATTTTAGGGATTGCAAAATAGCAATTTATCTCTTTCGTGGCTGATAATCCCGCCTGCACAGAGCAGCCGGAGACCTGATTTGACAAGTAATAACATATACAATGATGATTTATTGTGCAGCCTTTCTGACGAGCACTTCTGTCTTGCCCGATTTCTGTGCATCTGTATAGATACCATCGTATATTTTCTGGATCAGCACCACCTTTTTCTTATTCATCACTATCTCGCGGATCTGTGTCCTGATATACTCCAGTGGCGATGGCTCTCCCTGGTGTTTTACTGTTTTGATATATATGAAATACGAATCCGGCCCCTTTTTCATCTCCGAAAAATGACCTTGCGAAGCTATCTTCTTGAGCTCGTCCTGCGTAATGGGAAAGCGCTTCATCACTGCCGCCGCAGACAGCCAGTTGCTATCTGCAAAGGAATAGCTCTGCGCATATGCCTTGCAGTAGCCCTCCCGCTTATTGATATCATCTTCTGTACGCGGGCTGAGTATGGTAGGGCGCATCTTGTCGAGATCCGGCGCATCTGTATGTATCTCTACATACTGCAGGTCATAGATATCACTCTCCAGGGTAAACTTGTCTTTATTCTGATCATAAAAAGCCTGCACCTCGGCATCGCTTACGCTTTTGTCCAGTTTCTGATTGATCAGCTCCTTTTCATACTCATATAGCAGCAGTGACTGCCTGTAGTCCTCTACTTTCTTGTCTATACCCAGCTCGTCTGCCGGTACATTTTCTTCTGCCTTCTTGAGCAGCAGCTTGCGGCGCACCCACGATTCACTGTACTTGACCACAAAATCAGCAGAATCCTTCGCTGACATATTTTTGGTCATGCCCATGACATCTGAGAGATACAGATAGTCATCATTGGCGCGGGCCAGCACGATCTCTCCCTGATTGGGCGAGCTTTTCTTAAAATACTTGCAGGATGCACTGCTACCTGCTATGAGTACGATCAGTACCCACAGCCACCCGTCTGGTCTGGATTTGTATCTGCTGGTCATATCAATAAAAAAGGTGCGACCGGAGACCGCACCTTTCAAAAATAGTATTAAACAGTAATTTATTACTTCTTAGGCTTGATCAGAGAGCGGAAAACCGCCTGATCCACTTCTATCGGATATTTCTGGCGCAGCTCTGCCAGCCAGTTTTTCTCCAGGTACTCCTGATAGTCAGATACCGCATAGCCCTTCGCTTCTTTCAGTGTCTTGGGCTCAGGCTGCACTATGTCCTTTATCACTACAAACTGGTAGCTGCTGTCATTGAGCTTGTTGATAGGCTCGATACCTTTCTTCCACGAGGTCTTGTCTACCACGTCGTATTGGCCTTTCTCATATTTGCCGCTGATCACAGATACCTTGCTGCTGCTGCCTTCTTTATTCAGTTCCGACTGAATGTCTGCGGCAGATTTGCCGGCCTTGGCCATAGCATAGGCTGCGTCACAGATCTTCTTGTCGGAGCAATTGTATATCTCCACATCAGCACGCTCTTTCCACATGTACTTTGTCTTATTGGCTTCATAGAATGCCTGAAGGCCTGTGGTATCCTTGGTTGCCTTGCCCCATACCTGACGGTCTGTGAGCTCAAACAGCAGGATGCCATCGCGGTATTCCTTCATCAGGTTTGCAAATTCCGGCTTCTTCTTGTCCAGCATGCTTTCCTCATAGTCCAGGCATTTCTGATTTACCCAATTATCATAATATTCGGCAAGGAGGCCATCGCGATCTTTGTCGTTACGGTGCTTAGCGTTTTTCTGCAGATACTGGGCAAAATCCTTGGTCTTATATGGCTTGCCTGCCAGGGTAAAGAGTGTTTCATCACCAAATTTGATAGAATCGGCCTTCAGGTTGCCACTGCGGATAGCCATCGTGTCTACGGCATCAAAAAACTGCCTCTTGGTCACCAGGCTTTCAGTGAACTTGTTGTCCCTCTTGATGCGCTCGATCAGTTTTGTCTTGGCTACAGATGAGCGGGAGTCACGCTCTACCTTCTTTTTGAAATCAGCCTTCACCTCTGCAAATGGCGGGATAGCGCGCAGCTCCAGACGCTTGATAATATGCCAACCGTAAGCAGTCTTGACTGGCTTGCTGAGCTCACCATCCTTTTTGAGTGCATAGGCAGCCTCTTCAAACTCCGGCATCATACGGCCTACACCAAACCACTGGAGTTCTCCTTTCTTATTCTTTGAGGTGCGGTCCTCAGAAAAGGCTGTCACGGCATCGTCCCACTTGGCTTTGCCGGTGATCAGTGCATTATAGATAGAGTCCGCTTTTGTCTTCAGTTTCGCTTTCTCTGCATCGGTAGCCTTTTCGCCAAATTTCAGCAGGATATGCGCTACATGTATCTCGCCCTGAGCAGGACGTACTTTGTTCAGCTTCACTATATGGTAGCCAAACTGTGTACGCACAGGTCCTGATATTTCACCCGGCTTCAGAGTGTAGGCCGCAGTCTCAAAAGGGTAAACCGTCTGGAATACAGTAAACCAGCCTATGCTGCCGCCATTATCCTTGGCAGATGGATCGCCTTTATCTTTCTCAGCAGATTCCTTTGCCAGCTTGGCAAAGTCTTCACCCTTCAGGAGGCGAGCGCGATACTCGAGTGCCTTATTGTAGGCAGCCAGTGTATCCGCAGGATTGGCGCCTTCCTCGCAGCCTACCAGTATATGGCTTACGTTTACTTCCTGCTTTGAGCGGTCATAGGCTTCCTGTATCAGGCGGTCAGTGATCTCCTTATCTGTCAGGTAGCTCTTTGCCAGCTGCTTGCGGTAGCCCTCCAGCTCATTCTTGAGAGATGAAATGGTATCCAGCTTCAACGCTTCTGCTTCACGTACTTTCAGGCGAAAGTTCTCATACAGCGTGAGGTAGTCAGTCAGCGACTTCTCACTGTAGTCCGCCTGGTTATTAATGTTGTTCTTCGTATATACATACTCAAACTCGCCTACGGTCACAGGCTGCTTGTCTACCGTAAAAATGATCGCACTTTTGTCTGCCTTCTTGACCGGAGCAGTAGTTGCAGCAGCTGGTTTTGCGGCCGGTTTCGTCTGGGCGAAAGCTGTGACCGCAGCAGCAGTCAAAAGCACTGTAAGACTTTTACGAATCATATTGGTTTTATTCATACTATTTGTAAAGGATGACAATTATAATACTTGACAAAAAAAGACGGGCGAAGTTAATCAAATTTAACAGAGGCAGTAGCCTGATGTGTTAATCGCACATTATCAGCCTTTACATGTGTTAATTAACATCTGGCCACGATCATAAGCAGCTCTTTGTGTGTGGCTTATCCTTATCATTGTGATCCATCTAAAAATGCTTGCTCGTTCCACATTATGGAAAGGAAATCTAACGGCGGTAATGCTATTGCTCTCACTATGGATCGAGGCTCAATGTGCAGGCGGCATCTCTGCTTTCCCGTATATCGAAGATTTTGAAACCAGTGCAGCCTGGACCTCTGGAGGGCCTCCGTGCGTGCCACTAGGCCTCGTGATAAATGACTGGGCCTGGTGCCGCCCTCAGAAAAACGTGATCAACAGCGCGGGCAGCGGCCAGCGCTGCTGGATGGTAGGTGACTCCGTCGGGTGGTTTTATGCTTATGGTGAGCGCTCGTGGGTACAGAGCCCATGTTTTAATTTTTCCGCTGTACAGCATCCCTACATCCAGCTCAAAGTGTGGTGGGAGACCGAGTGGAAATATGATGGCGCATTGCTGCAATATTCATTGGACAATGGAAGCACGTGGAGCAACATTGGTTCCTACAGCGATGCTACAGACTGTATGAATGCCAACTGGTATAACTACGACAACGTGACGAACGTAGGTGTCTACAGCCACTCCCTACCGGGCCATAGCAGCGGCGCAGAGAGATATGCTGCCCTGACCAATGTCAATGAAGCCTGGTGCGGCAATATCCAGACACCTGACTATACAGATACGACAGGTGTATCAGGCTCTACCTGCCAGACAGGGCATGGCTCCGGCCACTGGGTCACCGCCAAGCACTGTATGCCGTATCTGGCCGGTCATGCCGGTGTACTGCTCCGTATGGCATTTGGTGCGGGCACGAGTTGCAATAATTTTAATGGTTTTGCATTTGACAGTGTGGCAATAGGCGAAGCGCCGCCAAATACAGCAGACTTCACTTATACTTGTGTAAATACTACAACTTTATCCTTTCGCGGTTCTACGACCTTGTGTCCTGACACCTTTCAGTGGAACTTTGGAGATCCGGCCAGTGGTGCTGCTAATACTATAAATGGTGCCGGGACACTGACTCCTACACATAGTTTTTCGGGACCGGGAACTTATACCGTCACATTCACCGCGAAAGGTGGCCCGTGCAATGCGGCCGGTACCATGAGCAAGACCGTACATATACTGGGCGTCACAGCCGCTCCGCAGTATATATGCGGCAGTACTACTGCCTCTGTGATAGCTGTAGTCAATGCTGCTACCAATAGTGCGCCATATGGATACTCCTGGAGCACCTCTCCCGCGCAGCATGGCGATACTGCGGCCGGGCTCGCGCCGGGCACTTACACAGTGACTGTGACCAGCGCGGGAGCCTGCTCTGCTACTACCTCTGGTACGGTGACCGCCTCAGCACCACTCATACATAGCACATCAAAAACTCCCGCTACCTGTACCGGCAATGATGGGACTGCCTCCGTGGCAGAAAGCGGCGGCGCAACGCCATACCAATACGCCTGGTCCGGCAATAGCAGCACAACCAGCTCTATCACAAATGTGCAGGCCGGCACCTATATCGTGACTGTCACAGATGCCAGAGGCTGCTCAGATACGGCAGTCATAAACGTGCCCAATAACGGTGGCATCATAGCCTCAGTGACAGGCGTGTCTGACGCGACCTGTGCTGACAAAACAGATGGCAGCATCTCCATCACCATATCCGGCGGCTCGGCACCATATACCTACCACTGGGGCCTAGCGACCAATAGCAATAACAGCCAAATGGGATTTGGTGCCGGCACCTACACTATCACAGTATCGGATAATAATGGCTGCAATACTACAGTGAGCGCTACTGTAGCTGCCCCGCCACCACTGATAGCTACCATCAGCAGTACTCCTGTCAGCTGCCATGGCCATACAGATGGAGCGGCCAGTACTGTGGTTAGTGGCGGCACACCGGGCTATACCTATCAGTGGAGCACCGGAGGCTCCGGCGCCACTATCTCCGGCCTGGCGCGGGGCCAGTATATTGTGACAGTCACTGACCAGCATACCTGTACGGTGTCAGATACAGCGCAGGTCACAGAGCCCGCCGCTCTATCAGTCTCTGCTACTGCGCAGCAGCAGTCGTGTGGCAGTATAGTAGACGGATCTGTGTCACTGCAAGCCAGCGGCGGTACGCCGGGATACAGCTATCAGTGGACGCCATTGTCATCCAGCAGCTCTACCCTGTCTGGCCTATCAGCCGGCACTTATTTCTATACTGTCACAGATAGTCACTCGTGTACAGATACTGGTAGCAGCGTGGTCACGATCGCAGCTACTGTATTGTCCAATCCGACGATCTCAGAGCCTCTATGCCAGACATTTTCTGATGGTAGTATCACCCTCCATCCATCTGGTGGCACGCCGGACTATACTTATGCCTGGAGCAATGGCGCTTTGGCTAATATCAATTCATCCCTAGCGGCAGGATATTACTACCTGACCATCACTGATGCCCGTGGTTGCAGCAGCGTGGATACATTCCGGCTGTCTTATCAGAAAGATGTCACCGTAGAAGCCGGGCCTGATCAGACGATAGAGCTGGGGACATCTGCGCAGCTAAACGCAGTACTCACAGGAGATGCTTCGAGCTACATCTGGACTCCGGATTATAATTTAACCTGTACCACCTGTCTGGCGCCACAGGCTACACCACTACAGACTACCTCCTATATCATCTCGGTCTCCGATACTGATGGATGCAAGGCCAGCGATACGCTCACCATATTCCTCCACAAACCGTATCACCTGTACGTCCCCAATGCCTTCACCCCAAATAGCGATGGCACAAATGACTACTTTGAAGTATACGGCAATAAGGCCTCTTGGAAATATCTGGATGTAAAGATCTTCAACCGGTGGGGTGAGAAAGTCTTTGACTCAAATGATCTGGACTTCCGGTGGAATGGCTACTACAAAGGCGCTCTGCAAGAGCCAAACGTATACGTTTATGTTTTAAATGTGACCTTTATAGATGGCTATAGTACAGGTGTGGCCAAGGGGTCGCTGACACTTATCCGCTGAGGATATCAGTGTTTTTGCCCACCTTTGCCTTATGCCTCTGCTGAATGACAGCCCTCAGAAAGATGATGACTTTACCCTGCGCTGGTACCGCGTGCGCAATCGTGTACGCGACGAATTTGGTCAGCGACCGGATGTGAATGCCATGCTGTTTCTCATCGGCATGAATGAAGTAGGTATCGTGAAGGAAAAGTGGGAGAAAGAAGAAAAACTCAACCTCATGCACATAGCTGTCTGCCGCCTGCTGGCTGGTGATGGCTACTACGTCTACACAGGCGATGACGAAGAAGGCTGGCCACACTATGAGGCTGTCAAAGGCCTACCCCCATTCTCTATGAAAGAGCAAGAGGAGCTGCTGAAGCGGCGGATCGTGGAGTACTTTGAGGCACTATAAATGCATTTTGCCCCAGAGCATTGTAGGGACAGGTCGCGACCTGTCCTTACACGGAGCGGGCTGACTTTTTCTAACCTGGACTTATCTATGATACGACGAAAACAAAATAGACTTGAAGGATATGACTACCGGCAAAGCGGGTTATACTTTGTTACTTCATGCGTTTCAAAAAAAGAGTGTCTCTTAGGCGAAATTCGAGATGGAGCGATGTATCAAAATGATGGAGGGGTCATTGCGGCCAGGCAATTCTCGTGGTTGGAAGAGCATTTTAAATAGTGATAGTAGATGAGTTTGTGATCATGCCAAATCATTTTCATGCAATCATACTTATTAGTTCTTCTCCTTCATCCCTTGTCAAAATCAAACCTTTGTCTGATTTAGTAGGAGCCTATAAAATGACAACTTCTAAAGCCATTCATGCTATCGATAATGGCTATTTCTCATGGCAACGATCCTTTCACGACCACATCATGCGCGACGAGACCGAATACCATAAAATCAAAAATTATGTCCGTAATAATCCAAGAAATTGGAAGGATGATCTGTTTTATAAGTAGCGCCTTGACCGTAGGGACAGGTCGCGACCTGTCCCTGCAAGATTCAAAAGGCTAAGCTTCTTCCTGCCCCATCTGGCGCAGGTAGTCGTGCCAGTAACCTGCCTTGTATGGGTAGCGTGCCAGGTATAGCTCTCGTACTTTATCAAAGATCAGCTCGCGGAGCTGAGCGGTATTGCGCCCCTGC
>JAFDYP010000624.1 GCA_018267355.1 Bacteroidota bacterium | reverse complement strand
TGTGATAGAGGTAGAGGCAGTAGATGCTATCTGTGAAAAAAAGTTCCACGCGATCATACCTGTAAATGCAAATAAAGCATATGGGGAGGTGGTAGAAACATGGAGCAGAAAATGGAATAGAACGGTGAAAACACTGAGGATAATGGCAGGCCTGAGTATGGCCCACGCTACGCCCAGATAGGTCTGCGCATATTGCGCACGGATCTCCTGCCATGCGAATATGCCTACCAGGCTCCAATAGTCCCTCAGGCTGCGCAGGTAATCCTGTAGCCGGGTCTGCTCTGAGTGTATACGCGTGACTGCCATCGAAAAAAAAAGTGACCTCCAGCCAAAGATAGTATTTCTGCAACGGCTAGGAGGGCGCACCCTGCGGCCACTATCAAAACATTTGCTAGTTTTATCTAATGATAGGTGGGCGTCTCTCCTCAAAGCGTTTTGTCACTACCCTGGTCTTGTTTGCCTTAACTTTTGTGGTGACTATAGTGGTCCTGCACCGCCAGCAGCGAGAGACCTTTGCTCAAAGAACCATTCTGCGGGAAAATCCGGATGTAGATGAGCTGGATTATCACTTCATGGCGGTCAATTTTGCAGTAGCCAATAAGTTTCCGTACCTCGGATATCTGGCGGATACAGGCAGGTATAACCTTTCCTTCAAGAGGGGCGTATCGCTAGGTGTGGACAGTGTCTACCTGAATATGTTTCAGGAGGCAGGACCGGTACTGGCCTTTACCAGACTGCCGATGTACTCCTTGCTGGTAGGACTGATGTACAAAGCCTTTGGCGTCAAACTCTCCGTGCTGCTATGGTTGAATATTTTGCTCTCAGCCTTGTCCTGCGCCTTATTGCCTTCTATGGGCTATCGCCTATGGGGCCGGGAGGGAGCTATAGCGGGTATAGCAGGTAGCGTACTCTGGCTGGTGGTTTCTTCGTTTTCTTATGAGCTCATGGATATAGAGATACTGGGTAGTTTCCTATACCTGGCACTGTTTCTGCTGGTGGTGGGCCGGAGTGACCGGGCCGGATGGGTATACTGGTGCTCTACGGGTGTCGTGACCGGACTGGCGCTGCTGACGCGTCCTACGTTCATGCCCATGATACCCTTCTATGTCGTGTATCTTTTTATATCAGAAAGGGGCAAAGGAATGTTTAGGCGGGCTATACTGGGTACTCTGCTCGGTATAGCCTTTGTCATGGCACCGTGGACCACCTACATATCAATACAGAAGAATGAAACCCTGGAGCAGCGCAAG
Source organism: Bacteroidota bacterium (assembly GCA_018267355.1). Classification (GTDB taxonomy): domain Bacteria; phylum Bacteroidota; class Bacteroidia; order Chitinophagales; family LD1; genus UBA1941. The sequence goes on along the minus strand of JAFDYP010000624.1, from coordinate 4,890 downwards.
GCATGGTGCGAAAAAATAAGTGCCAAGATAGAAAAGGGGGTTTTCGAAAGTCCTGAGCAGCTAAACCGGGACCAGCACCAGATGACCATAGGGATCAGAAATTTAGTAAGGTATGTCTATATGTATTATACCGGTGTGAAAGGATCGGGTGTGCTGACGGGCGATGGATTCCTATATCTGAATAATGAGTACTGCATTTATAACGTTTCTGATAATGGGACATTCGGCTGGCTATGGAAAGTTATTCCAACCTCTTACTACAACACACATGATCAGGGATCGGGCAATGCAGTGATCAGGATCTACCATTTTTACAGAGACAATCCCCGCTACATGTATCTGATACCAGCCGAGAGGATCAAGTACTCGACCGCTTATCCACTTATTTTCTGGCTCGCTCCGGCACTTCTATCGCTATGCCTGCTGCGTATCAGGCTGGGAGAGGGTCGCCCCGGATGGCTTAGGATTCTGCTGGTATGTGTAGCGGCTGGATTGACTTACAGCGCATTCCGGGGGACCTGGCCGGGGTGGATACAAGTCCTCGTATATGTGCCGTTTTATCTGATGGGTATATGGTGCATGCGCGGTATCCACCTGCGGCTGCCTGTGGTTTACTTCCTGTTTTGGATAGGTATCTTTCTGTTTTTGTTTTTCATATATGGCGACCAGAGATTCATCACTATATCATTGCCCATAAACTGCCTGATGACTCCTCTTTTTATCATAGCTTTATTGACGAGGGCGAAACCGCTCATCACATAGTGCCAATGCTTGTCTACAGAGCGTATTGGTTTTTAGTATAAATTTGTCAGAAAGCAGGTACATGAAGCCATATAATGTAAAAACATCTCACTGGTATGCCTATAATGCCCTCTGTGTGGCCGAGCATTTTCTAGGGCATAAATTATATCAGCGAGTGCTGGGGGGTGCTGAGACCAGCCTGTTTGAAAAGATAGATGCCCATGCAGCCACCGCACCTCTCGGTGAGCCATTCAGGGTATTGGAGTTTCAAAAGGGAGAGTACGACTATCCCGAGCCTCACCCCTACTATCCGGCTATATACAGGGGGGCTGCAGACGACTGGGCCTGTACTCAAAAATGGAGTTTTGACTTCTTCAAAGAGAAGTTTGGTGATAAGGAGATGGTCCTCACTAATAACGTAGGATTGGTAGGCCAGGAGCAAGCAAAGTTTGAGACTATTAAGCTCAGTGACTTTATAGACCAGATGCAGGCTGGCTCCAAGAAGTACATTAAGTTTTCGCAGATGATCCACGAAAACTCGGGACTACAAGATGATTTTAACGGAGAGTGGCTGCAGCGTTTTCACATGACGAGTGAATTCAAAAAGCTGTTCTTTATGTTTATGGGGGGCAAGGGTACCGCAACGCCTATACACACAGCCCTGCCACCTACGGTATTTGTACAGGTGTATGGATCCAAGAAGTGGAACTTCTGGCCTACCAGTGATCGGCTGTTTCTGGGGGTCAGGCCCGACCGCCGCACCTATTATCATTCCGATGCAGATCCGTACAATATTTCTGATCCTAAATTTCCCCTGCAAAAATATGCCAGTCGGAGAGAGGTCACCATCAATGCCGGAGATGTACTGTGGTTTCCTGCGCTGGTGTGGCACCAGGTAGAAAATCCGACAGACTCTATCGGCGTGGCCTACAAATTTTTTCACCTGCCGTCCTCATTTCGCTCATCTAAGCTTCTTACTAGTCTTTTCTTTTTTGCTACCAAGCCTTTTATTTTTAAGTCGGCCCTGATGTCCAAGATCAATAAAAGAGAATATATCTTCAATAATGAACAATAGAATGGTGTCTAACAAAGAGTCGAAGCAGAATCATGTGATCAGCATCATGCAGCGCATCGTGCTGCTAAGCGCACTATGGATGTCTGCGACTATCTACTCCCGGGCACAGGATCTGGAGCTGTCTGTAGAGCCCGCTCAGTTTTTGATCCTGCGCGCGCGGATAAAAGATAATATGCAATGGAATGAAGCCTTTGGGAAATGGGCGGAGCACGCTGTGGCTCACGGTATACTACCGGTGGGGTTTGCTCCATCTACAGATGCCGCTGGTGTAGCACTCATAGGCGGTATCGTACAGGATATGGCTCTGGCCAGATCCTATCTCTCATCGCAGGGGTTTCATACAGATATAGCGGCGTCCAGCCTCGATGAGAGTGTAAGTGCACGGTTTGTTTATTGCCTGGATGAGATAGACGACAACTCTGGCAATAAAGACTTTATGGTGCTGACACACAAAATAAAGGACTATGATCTGTGGCGGCGCAAGTTTTTTGCAAGTGAAAAGGAGCGACTGTTGTATGGTATAAAATATATCGCGATCACTCATGATATAGACCAGCCAGAGGTCATCTCTGTGATATTCTCCGTATTTGATCCTGCTATCGCCAAGGACTTTGTCAATAACAGGTACCTGAAAGGTGCACTGGCAGGAACAGCAGATGCACCGCAGGTAGATTTTATAAAGATCGGTAAAGATGGCCCGGAGCGTGTGCCGGTGATCAAAGGACACAAGGGCTCCTCCACACAAAAAGTGTATATCACATCTAATGCTGATGTGCTCTGCCGTATAGATGGAGAGAAAGCAGATACCCTGCTATATGGCACTATCGAGACAGCCTACCTGAGCCCTGGTGCTCATAGTGTTTTGTATACAGCACTGGGATCGCATAAAGATTCTATCAGAGTGCCCTATCAGGTAGCGGCATCTGCTACCGGCCAGATATATGGAGATATACAGTCTGTGGTCCATAAGCGCATTTCTGCGGAAAAGCGCGGCTATGATACCACAGGGGGCTATATGAAAAACAACCTCTACAGTATGGTGCTGATCAAGGGCGGCACCTTTGAGATGGGAAATGACAGCCTCACTACCGAGATGAGGTCTCACAAAGTGACAGTGGGTGATTATTACCTGAGCAGATATGAGGTGACGCAAAAGCAATGGCAAGATATAATGGGCGAAAATCCGAGCCACTTTGTGGGATGTGGCGACTGCCCTGTGGAAAATGTAAGCGCTGCGGATGCCGAGCTTTTTATCAAAAAGCTCAATACCAAAACCGGTGGAAAGTACAGGCTGCCTACAGAGGCGGAGTGGGAGTACGCAGCCAGGGGCGGAAATGCGAGCAAGGGGTATACCTTTAGCGGGAGCAGCAACATAGATGAGGTAGCCTGGCATGACAACAACTCTGACAATGAGACGCACCCGGTAGGCCAGAAAAAAGCAAATGAACTCGGCCTGCATGATATGACCGGAAATGTATTTGAATGGTGCGGCGATCGATTTAGCTACACATACTATAAGGATGGGCCCTCATCGGATCCACATGGTTCCGATCAGGGCGTCTGGAGGGTGCTGAGAGGTGGGTCATGGAGCCACGGAGAGAAAGAATGCCTGCCGGCGCATAGAGGCAAGGATGAGCCTACTAATAGAGGCAGACGTACCGGATTCCGGCTAGCGGCGGATAAGTAGTCTCTGCAAAGATCGGATCGGAGATATGAGCTGCTTTCCTGTTTTAATAGAGTGATGGCCCTGCGCTATACTATTATATCAGAATTCAATATTCTGAAACAAGTCTTTAAATGGCTCTCCATTTTTTATACAGTGCCGCAGCCATGGCTATCGGTAGCTTCCAGCCCTGGCTCCACCAAAAATTGAGTGCAATACTCGGCTCCAGATTGCGTAGATGGTGCCACCACAGGCTGGGTATGAATAGTGTCTCGCCTCCCCGCAGGTCTACTATATAGGGCTGTGCATATACTACGTCAGGAAACTTTTTGAGATCAGGCCGCTCGGCGTCTATCTGTGAGTGATTGGGCAGATTGGACAGGCGCGGATTGGGATAGACATGATCCCATGGTGAGAAGAGGGTGATCCTCTTGCACCCCTGTACCATGACGTAAATGTTTTCCGGCAGGTCCTGGTGTAGCGGAGATACTACCCCCCCGGCGCCTATGAATATCATAGAGCGGAGAAACCTGCCATCTGCACAATACGCAGGAGCTGCAAACTCGGTCCTCAGCTGCTCCGGGAAGTGGTCTACAGAGGTGGCTATAGCCCATCTGCGGCTGATCTCTGCCTCACGCATAGATAGCATAGCATCACTCAGCACTGTGGGTCGGGTAGGTGAGCCTTTGTCCATATCTACATCGCACTCTCCTTTGCTATTGAGCTGGTAGGCCTGTACTGTAGCCGCGCCATACTGCTCCAGCATATACTCATGACTCCACAGCCTTGAGGCTGTCCACTGATCTGTGAGCCCAGTGATGACCACGGGCTTGCTTTTTCTGACATAACGGTCGTAAAACGCGTCCTGGTCTATGGGGCCTATACGCTCTATGGGCAGTGGTGGCTTCATAGCAGCTATGTTAAGATATTTTGCTGAAAGCTCCAGCTATGGACTGCACGGGCTTTTCAAATAGCAGGTTAAACTCGAGCATAGGCCCTACGATACAGCGGGTACATGGTGTGCTGGGGTCAAAGCCTTCGGCCCACTCACTCTGCAGCAGGTTGACACCTTTCACGTGCCCCTTGGTATACGGGCAGGGATAGGCGTAGCCGCTAGAGTCTACAAACAGGTATCCGAGGCCAGCGGCACACTTGGCTGCAGGGTCCAATACGGCTGTCTGGGAGTAGTTTTGCCACCCTATCAGATAGTCGAGATACGGCATAGAGCTGGTGATGGGGGCACCCTCTGCTTTTTTCTTTTTTATATAGCGCCAGTATTCCCTCATGGCATTATTCTCCAATGAGTCGGGTGCGCTGCGCTTTGTGTTTTCGGCATCATAGCACTCGGGCTGAAAGTGTATGTCTATTTTCTCCCGGACGGCCAGGTCCAGCAGGTAGTCTACGCCGGTAT
>JAFDYP010000623.1 GCA_018267355.1 Bacteroidota bacterium | reverse complement strand
ATAGTAAGAGGCGTCGCTTGTATGGAGCCCTGAAAGGGCGGCCCGATCCATAGCGTAGGGCGATGCCCTACGCCTTAAAGAATGTCTTATCAAAATAGTAAGCGGCGCTGTTTGTATTGAGCCCTGAAAGGGCGGCACGATCCATAGCGTAGGGCGTCGCCCTACGCGTCGCGAGGCGCATCGCAAATTTCTATGTAGGGACAGGTCGCGACCTGTCCCTACATAGAAATTTATCGAATAAACGAAATGATTTATGCCCTCCCCGCCAGCAGATATAGCGCAGCCATGCGCACAGCTACGCCATTCTCTACCTGTTGCAGAATGATGGCTTGCTTAGAGTCTGCCACGTCTGAGTTCAGCTCCACGCCGCGGTTGATAGGACCCGGGTGCATGATAGTGATGTCTTTATTGATAGAGTCGAGCAGTTCGCGGTTCACACCATAGAAGAGGGAGTATTCGCGCAGCGATGGTACAAACTTGATGTCCATCCGCTCCAGCTGGATGCGCAGCACATTGGCCACGTCGCACCATTCGAGCGCCTTCTTCAGATCCGGCTCATAGGTGGCGCCCATTTCTTCTATGTATTTAGGGATGAGGGTAGGAGGCCCGCACACTTTGACCTTAGCGCCCATTTTGGTCATGAGTGGTATGTCAGAGCCGGCCACGCGCGAGTGCTTGATATCTCCTATGATCAGGTAGTTCAGCCCTTTCAGCTCGCCGTATTTCTCCCTGACAGAGTAGCCGTCCAGCAGGCCCTGCGTAGGGTGCTCATGAGTGCCATCACCGGCGTTGATGATATTGGCCTTGATGTGCCGGGAGAGGAATGCCTGCGCACCGCTGCTGGAGTGGCGCATCACGATCATGTCCACCTTCATGGCCAGGATATTATTTACGGTATCGAGCAGCGTCTCGCCCTTTTTCACCGAGGAGCCGGACGCGGAGAAATTGATCGTATCAGCCGAGAGGCGCTTCTCTGCCAGCTCAAAGGAGATGCGGGTACGCGTAGAGTCTTCAAAAAAAAGATTGGCTATCGTGATATCGCGCAGCGATGGCACCTTCTTGATAGGCCGCTGGAGCACTTCCTTAAAGGTATCGGCGGTTTGAAAAATAAGCTCAATGTCAGATTTCTGAAGATCCTTGATGGCGATAAGGTGTTTCTGACTGAGTGCGCTCATTTATTATGGTTATTCGTTGTTATCTGAGGTGATCCAAACTTTATCTGCGCCGTCCAGGTCCTTCCATTCTACTTTTACTTTCTCTGTGGCTATGGAGTCTATCACTTTGCCTACATACTTGGCCTGTATAGGCAGGTGGCGCTGCAGGCGGCGGTCTATCAGTACCAGCAGCTCCACATCATTAGGCCGGCCATAGTCCAGCAGCGCGTCCAGCGCGGAGCGGATAGTACGGCCGGTGAATAACACATCGTCTACCAGCACCACATTTTTGCCCTCCAGGGAGAATGAGATATCCGTTTCGTTAGTGGTCATCGGTTTGCCCTTCTGGCGAAAGTCGTCGCGGTACAGTGTGATATCCAGCTTGCCGTATTGAATGTCTTTCTTTTTCAGGATAGCCTGCAGCCTGCTGTGGATACGCTCGGCCAGGTAGATGCCGCGCGGCTGTACGCCTATGATACATGACTGTGAGAAATCCCTGTGCTGCTCTATGAGCTGATGACAAAGCCGCTCTACGGTGAGTGCAAATTTGCTGCTGTCGAGTATGATACGTGGCTTCATCGTATGATGGGCGCGAATATAGTCAAAATGCTTAAAATGGAGATGCAAGGAATATTCGCATTCAATCCATTTTGGGCTCGTTTTAAGTTTTATCTGGTAGGCATATAATACCCCTTTAATGCTATAGGTTCTTTCCTCTCCCTGGGAGAGGAATGATGCCGGAGGCAGATAGGTGAGGCCCAGTTGGCCCTAATTTGTTACTTTCGCGCCGAGCTGCAGCGGGTATTTCTGCGCAGCAGCCAAATAAAAGATCAGCAATCAAATGGGTTTTACAGTAGCGATAGTGGGCAGGCCAAATGTGGGTAAGAGTACGCTCTTCAACCGTCTCGTAGGGATGAAGAAGGCTATTGTAGATGACTTTAGCGGCGTGACCCGCGACCGCATCTATGGTGAGTCTGACTGGGGCGGCAAGGAATTTAACGTCATAGATACGGGCGGTTTTGTGGCCCATTCCAAAGATGTATTTGAGGCCAATATCCGCGAGCAGGTGATGATCGCGCTCGATGAGGCATCGCTGGTCCTCTTTATGGTAGATGCCTCTACAGGCATCACAGATCTCGATTCAGACTTCGTCAATATCCTCCGCAAGCACCAGAAGAATGTCTTTGTGGTAGTCAATAAGGTAGACAATCAGGAGCGGATGTATATGGCCAATGAGTTTTATAGCCTGGGCATGGAGCATATCTTCTTCATAGCTGCTGTGAGTGGTAGCGGTACCGGTGAGCTGCTGGATGCCGTGGTAGAGCGCATACCTGATGATATGGAGGAGAATCCCGACGAGGCCCATATCCCCAAGGTCTGTATCATAGGCCAGCCCAACGTAGGCAAGTCATCTATCGTCAATGCGCTGCTCGGTGAGGACCGCAATATCGTGACCAATATAGCCGGTACCACGCGGGATAGTATCCATACGCGGTACACCAAGTTTGGCAAGGAGCTGATCCTGATAGATACAGCCGGCCTCCGGCGCAAGACCAAAGTGCATGAGAACCTGGAGTTCTACTCTGTGATACGCGCCATCAATGCGCTGGACGAGTCAGATATAGCTGTGATCGTGCTCGATGCCACCCAGGGGGTAGGGCAGCAGGACCTGGCCATCTTCCGTCTGGCTGTCAAAAAGAAGCGCGGTATCATGGTAGTTGTTAATAAATGGGACCTGATAGAGAAAAACACCAATACTGCCAAAGAGTTTGAGGAAGGCATCAAAGCAAAGCTGGCACCTTTCAATGATGTGCCTATCATCTTTACTTCGGCACTGGAAAACCAGCGCATCTTCAAACTGGTAGAGACCATAGAGCTGGTCTATAAAAACCTGACCACCAAGATCGCTACGTCAGAACTTAACGAAGTGATGCTCAAAGAGATAGAACGGTATCATCCGCCTGCTGTTTCCGGCAAACTTGTGAGTATCAAGTATGTGACCCAGCTCCCTACCAAGACGCCGGCCTTTGCCTTCTTCTCCAATCATCCCAAATATATCCGCGAGCCGTACCGCCTCTTTCTGGAGAAACAACTACGTAAACATTTTAGCTTCAAGGGGGTGCCTATCAATATATTT
>JAFDYP010000622.1 GCA_018267355.1 Bacteroidota bacterium | reverse complement strand
GGGTCAATGACTCCGGCTGCCGCATGATCATCACTGCTGATGGCTTCTTTCGCGGTGAAAAGAAGTTTGAGCTCAAGGGGATAGTAGATGCAGCGCTGCAGGCTACACCTACTATAGAGAAATGCATCGTATTTAATCACCGAAACCTTCCCGTGAAAATGGAGGCGGGCCGGGATCTGTGGTGGCATGAAGAATGGCAAAAAGCTGATGCGGAAAATAAGGCAGCTACCGTGGAGGCCGAGGACCCGCTGTTCATACTCTATACATCCGGATCTACGGGCAAGCCTAAGGGTGTGCTACACACTACGGCAGGCTATATGGTATTTGCAGCCTATACCTTCAAGAATGTCTTTCAGTATCAGGAGGGCGAGGTGTTTTGCTGTACGGCAGATATCGGCTGGGTGACGGGGCACTCCTATATCGTCTATGGCCCGCTGCTCAATGGTGCTACGACCATCATGTTTGAGGGCGTACCTACCTATCCGGATCATGGCCGCTTCTGGGAGTTGATAGACAAGCATAAGGTCAATATTTTTTATACGGCACCTACTGCTATCCGCTCGCTGCAGGCTTTTGGTGAGGATATCTTTGCTGATAAAGACCTCTCATCCCTGCGGGTGCTTGGATCTGTGGGTGAGCCGATCAATGAAGAAGCATGGCACTGGTACCATGACAATGTAGGCAAAGGCAAATGCCCTATAGTAGATACCTGGTGGCAGACCGAGACCGGAGGTGTCATGATATCACCACTGGCTGGCATCACGCCGCTGAAGCCGGCCTTTGCCACGCTGCCACTGCCGGGTGTAGAGCTGCTGCTGGTAGATGAGAAAGGCAATGAGATCGAGGGCAACGGCGTAGAAGGTAATCTCTGCATCCGCCATCCATGGCCGGGTATGGCACGCAGCGTGTACGGCGACCATCCGAGATTCAAGCAGACCTACTTCAGCACCTATCCAGGTCTGTACTTCACAGGAGATGGCTGCCGCAGGGATGAGGATGGCTACTACCGTATCACAGGCCGCGTGGATGATGTGATCAATGTGTCCGGCCACCGCATAGGTACCGGCGAGCTGGAAGACGCCATCAGTATGCATGGCGAGGTGATAGAAAGTGCGGTGGTGGCCTATCCGCATGATGTGAAGGGGCAGGCTATCTATGCCTATGTGATCTGTGACAAGCACATCGAGAATAAGGATGTATTGTATAAAGACATCCGCGACCATGTGACACAGGTGATCGGAGCCTTTGCCCGGCCGGACAAGATACAGATCGTACGCGGGCTGCCACGTACCCGCAGCGGCAAGATCATGCGGCGCATCCTGCGCAAGATAGCAGAGGGCGATACCGGCAATCTGGGCGATACCTCTACGCTGATAGACCCGTCTGTAGTGGACACGATCAAGGCCGAAGCCATACATTGATATAAGAAGGCGTATGGAGTTTAGGGTCAAGGTCAGTACTATTTATGCATGTTCGCTGGAGCGGGCTTTCAAAACGCCTATGCTCTGCGATATATCAAAGGTGCATACAGGATTTATCGTCATGCCTGCTATCACGCATTGCACCGGTGACGAGCACTGGGGCAAGCCCGGCTATAGCAAGACCTGTTTTGCTGCAAAGTCCCTGCTATTTGGCGGTGGAGAGGTATCCAGTGATACTGTGCTGGAGCGTGTGGAGAATCAATACTGGAAGATACAGGTAGCAGATTTCAAAATGAATATGATAGGCTTTACCCGATTCGTAGGAGAGTGGCAAACCACAGAGGTAGCGCCCGGCCAGGTCAGGATAGATTATACTTATACATTGCATGCTGATGTGCCCGTCTTGTATCCGCTCAACTGGCTTTTTGCCAATACCTTCTGGCGCATCTACATGGGCCGTGTACTGGAGAATATCCGCCAGATGGCCTATCATGAGGAGCCTTATCAGTATGATTGATTGCACTTTCCAGGAAGTGACAGCCCTTACACTTATAAGCTCGAATTTGACCCAGCGGTTCTTTCCTCTCCTTGGGAGAGGAAAGATGCCGAAGGCAGATAGGTGAGGTGTCTGTAACATTTGTACCGATGTACCGTTGATGGTGGTGCTACCTTTGCAGTCACAATACTGATATAATATGAAATACATCATCGTAGGTGTCGTGGCTGGTGGGGTGAGGACGGCAGCCCGTCTGAGGAGAATGGACGAAAAAGCCGAGATCATCATTTTTGAAAAGGGAGAGTATATCTCCTATGCCAACTGTGGCCTCCCGTACTACATAGGCGAGGTGATACAGGAGCGCAATAAGCTCTTTGTGCAGACAGCAGCAGCATTCAATGCCCGCTTCAATATAGATGTGCGTGTCCGCTCTGAGGTGACCGGGATAGACCCTGCCCGCAAAGTAATACAGGCCACAGACCTGAATACCGGGAAAAAATATGAAGAGAGCTATGACAGACTGGTGCTCTCACCGGGAGCAGATCCGGTGCGGCCACCGCTGCCGGGTATCGCCTCAGAGGGGATCTTTACCCTGCGTAATGTAAGTGACACAGACTATATCAAAGCCTACGTGGATAAACACAAATCAGGCAAGGCCGTGATCGTAGGTGCAGGTTTCATAGGTCTGGAGATGGCAGAGAACCTCCACGCACTGGGCATGGATGTGACTGTGATAGAGATGATAGGGCAGGTGCTGGCTCCGCTGGATTTTGCCGTAGCGGCCAAGGTGCAAAGCCACATCCGCTCTAAGGGTGTCAAGCTGAAACTCAATACGGCTGTGGCAGGTTTCGAAAAAACAGATACAGGCCTCAAGGTGCTGCTGAAAGATCAGGAGCCGATAGATGCTGATGTGGTGATCCTCTCCATAGGAGTGCGTCCTGATACGCGCCTCGCAGTGAGTGCAGGGCTCCGGCTCGGTACCGCCAAAGGTATCTATGTGAATGAATACCTCCAGACCTCTGATCCTGATATCTATGCTGTGGGTGATGCGATAGAGTTTGCCAATCCTTTCACCGGAGTATCGATGAATACCTACCTCGCTGGTCCCGCCAATAAGCAAGGCCGCATCTGTGCCAATAACATCGTACTGGGCAATAAAGAAAAATATCACGGCGCTATCAATACAGCTATCGTGAAAGTGTTTGATATGACCACCGGCGTGACAGGTATGGCATCCAAACACCTCCGCGCAGCCAATATTCCCCATCATGTATCTACCACGCACAGCGGCTCTCACGCTGGCTACTATCCCGGCTCTCAGCAGATGACGATACAGATCACCTTTGCACCGGATACCGGCAGGCTGTATGGCGCACAGGTAGCCGGATATGATGGTGCTGACAAGCGTCTGGATGTGATCGCCTCTCTGATCCGCAAGGAAGGTACCATATATGATCTCATGGAGTTTGAGCATGCGTATGCGCCGCCATACTCTTCTGCCAAAGACCCGGTCAATATGGCTGGATTTGTAGCAGATAATATCCTGACGGGCAAACATAATGTGATATACTGGGACCAGGTGGCTACGCAGCCGGTAGGTACCATGCTCATAGATGTGCGCACACCAGAGGAGTTTGGCCGTGGCAGTATACCCGGCGCGGTCAATATACCGGTAGACTCGCTGCGCAGCAGGCTGGCTGAGGTGCCGGCAGGCAGCGCGGTAAATGTATTCTGCCAGGTGGGTCTGCGTGGCTATCTGGCGCAGCAGATACTGCTGCAAAACGGCTACACAGGAGTGAAGAATGTCTCAGGCGGCTACAATACATGGAGTAGCTGCGATGCAGAAATGAAATTGAGCCAACCTGCGCAGGCAGTAATAGCCTGATGTTTATAATCGTTTTACTGATAGGAGCCCTGGCCGTCAAACCGCCGGGGCTTTTCCTTTGCTATGATCTTTACAAAAAGAAACCCGGTCAGCATAGCGCTGACCGGGCCATTCTAAAACAAAGGAAACGAGTTATCCTCTATTGGAGTTTCTTTACTACTTCTTCCTTGCTGATGTAGCCTTGATTGGTCCACGAGAGCTGGCCGCCACGATAGAGCTGCAGGACCGGCAGTGCGTCTATCTTCAGGTCACGGCAGAGGGCCTGGTTGTCGTCGGCATTGATGCGCACTACTTCTACTTTATCTTTCATGTCGGCTTTGATCTCCATCAGGTAGGGTTTCATCTTCTGGCAGGGAGCGCACCAGTCAGCGTAAAAGTCTACCAGCACCAGCTTGTCAGACTTCACCATAGCGGCAAACTGCTCCTGCGTCATGCCTGCAGGTTTGGCCGCAGTGCTGCCGGTGGTGAGTGGCAGGTCAGCAGCGCGCCACTTCATGATGCCGCCCTCCATTTCATACACTTCTTTGAAGCCCTCAGCGCGCATGTGTGCTGCTGCGGCTCCGCTACGGCCACCGCTCAGGCAGTATACCAGCACCGGTTTTGATTTATCCAGGCCGGCTATCTGTGCGTCAAAGTCGCTGCCATTCCAGTCTACATTCTTTGCTTGATCCAGGTGTCCTTTGTCAAATTCGCCTGGTGTACGTACATCCAGTATGGGAGCGTCGGGCAGTTGCTTCACCTTGGCGGCAAAGTCAGTCACATTGAGCTGGCCGCCGCTGCCCGTGGCCTGGCTCAGGGAGCAGCTATAGAGCAGGATGCCCGTCAGGATGGTGAGAAACCCAAAGGTCTTTTTCATACAATATGTTTTTGATGGTAAATAATAAAAGCCCACAGTATCCCTCATGCTGATACTGCGGGCCATGTCTTATGATGGTATCACTGGCGGCCTTGCACCTCTTCGTACTCTGTCTCTACGGTCTTGTCTGCATACTGACTGCGTGTATCGGTCATGCCTGTATAGCAGGCGCCAGAGGCGCAGCCATAGTTGAAGAGGCCCATAGAGCCAAAGTAGGCGCCAAAGGCCATCATCATCCACTGGCGCTCACCTATAGCCTGCACCATAAAGATGAGGCCCATGATGAGGTACAGCGCACGGACGAAGGTCCAGCCGGTAGTGATCCTGTTGATAAGGGTTGTGTTCATGTGCTTAGTTCAGTTTGCTTTTGAGGCTCATCCATCCACCGCCGTTGAAGGCTTCGTAGCCTGCACTTTGCAGGATCCCCTTGGCAGAGGCACTGCGCATGCCGGAGGCGCAGCAGGTGATGACCGGACGGTCTTTCTTGATCTGCTTCAGCTGGTTCTGCAGGTTATTGAGTGGTATATTCACGGAGCCTTTGATATGGCCGCCTGCGTACTCGCCTTTGGTGCGTACGTCTACTATCACAGCACCTTTGGCCATCAGCTCATTGTAGTCTACTCCCAGGCCCAGGCCAAAGAGGTTTTTCAGCATCTGTATCATGTATTCTTTCTGTATTTGGTAGTGATAAATTAATTGTTGTTCAGCAGGGCTATCCAGCTGCCGCCATTGCTGCACTCTATACCCAGGCTCTGCAGGTAGCCTGTAGCCTGGCCACTGCGGCCACCGCTGGCACAGCAGAGTACGATAGGTCCCTTCATAGCGCGTATCTCATCTACACGCCCTTGCAGCTCACCCAGCGGGATATTGATGCTGCCCTCTACATGGCCGCCATAAAACTCTCCGGGTGTCCTGACATCGATGATCGTCTTTTTCATGTTTGCTTGTTTTTATTTTTCTGTTTCTAAATGTTTCTGTGAGGGCTCAAAGCTGCTGAAGAGCAGGCCGCCCAGCAGGGCGCCATAGAGGGTACTATTCAGTGGCTTTGAGGTGATAGGGCAGGTGCCCGTGGCACAGCCTACAAAGTGGTAATACATATAGCCGCCTATAGCGCCTACGATCACGCCTATGATCTCCAGTCTGTATTTTTTGAGTAGTGCTGTCACCTTTTCTTTGCTTATTGCAATGCAAAGATGCGGCAGCGCAAAAACGTAGTACGGAACAAATGTTACATACCCCCGCTACGGAGAGAAAAAATGTCAGGAAGACAGGAGAGGGGTTTATCCCTTCCTCAGGTATTTGGTCAGGATCACGATGGTCTGGCCATCTACTTTGCCTTCTATCTGCTCGTGATTGTCCGCTACGAGTCGTATGCCCTTCACTACAGTACCCAGCTTGGCGCTGATGGTAGAGCCTTTCACATCGAGTGTTTTGATCAGGACCACATTGTCACCGTTCTCCAGCAGGTTGCCGTTGCTATCACGGTGCAGTTGTACTTCGGTGCTATTCTCATGGTCGCCGGTGGCTTTGGCCCAGGCCAGGGTCTGATCGTCCAGGTACATCATATCCAGCGCCTCTGAGGCCCAGCTCTCATTGCGCAGTCGGTTTAACATGCGCCAGCTCACCACCTGCACAGCAGGCACCTCGCTCCACATGCTCTCGTTCAGGCACTGCCAGTGGGCCTGGTCTGTTTCCTCTTTCTTATTGAGCTGGCGGCTGCACTTGCCGCAGATCAGCAGGGTATCATCTACCGTGCCGTCAGAGTGTGGTGGCACCTCATAGAGGCTCAGGTCTGTAGCACTTTTGCAAAGCTCACACTGGCCGCTGCTGCGCTCATGCAGCATCTTTTCTACACTCATATCCTGATTTAAGCCTGCGAAAATAACTTTTCCCGCAGGGCGCAGAAACTGACTTTTGTCATGACGTCAGGGCCGGCTCACCTCTGCTGCCGGTATGCTGAGTATGGCTATACCGCCATAGGGCCATAGGCGTCCCGCCTCGTAGATGCAGAGGATATTACCGCCGGGCAGCTCGGCCAGGTCGCTATAGGCAGAGGGGCCGCTGTGCAGCAGGACTGAGCGGCTCCAGGTAGAGCCATAGTCATGGCTCACGCGTAGGGTCAGCCGGCGCCGCCTGGTGCGATGGGCCGGATTGCAAAAGAGCATCACACCAGACGTACCATGCAGCCTGCACAGGGTACCCTCGCATATGGGTTCTATGAGCGTAGAGTCATAGGTACATCCCGTCCAGCTTCCGCCGCCGTCGCGGCTGTATGCTACTTTGCGGTTTGGTAGGGTGCGCTGTTCATTGCGCATATTGAGCAGCAGGGTACCGCCCGGTGTTTCTGCTACGGTACACTCATCACTACCGGCACAGGGCACGCTGCCTCCTGCCCGCCATGTAGCGCCGTCATCGTCAGATAGTATCACGTGGGAGATGTGCTCCGTAGACCCTCGCACTGTATGATTGCACGCTATGACGAGGCGGCCCTGGTACACACCCTCCTCTACCTGTATGCTGTGGCCGGGCCCGGTGGCATACCACGCCCATGTGTCCGGCCTGACCTGAGGGGTGATATCGCGGGGTGCAGACCAGGTGCGCCCTTGATCGGCAGAGGAGAGGCAGATCACTTTCTGGTTATTGTACGTGCAGAGCAGTAGTAGATGGCCTGTCCTCGTGTCCAGTACCGGAGCGGGATTGCCGCAGGTGCCTGATGGCTCGCTCCATACGATGCGCAGCGGGCTCCAGGTACGGCCACTGTCTGCTGAGCTTTTCATCACTATGTCTATCTTGCCATGGTCAAAGAGGCTCTGCCTGCCTTCGGCAAAGGCTACTATGCGCCCGTCAGGCATCACAGCTACAGCCGGTATGCGGTACATGCGGTAGCCCTCCTGACCATTGCGGAAGATGTACCGGAGAGGCCCGTGCCCTGCCCTGAGGGCACAGTGCGAGAGCAGGATGATAAGCAATGAAACACCAATCCTGGATACAGATCTCATGCGCTAAATATCGGTAAATCTGCACAAAATGGCTGTGGCGCTCAGAGCTTCAGCAGATTGAAGCCCACGCTGTCAGACTGGTTGCCCAGGTAGTAGACCGTGTCTATATTTTGCATGGTGCCATGCAGAGATACATTGTCGTAGGTGAAGTGGAATGCATCGTCATACTGTATGCCGCCTATACCACTGCTTTTGCGGTGAAAAGAAAAGGACTGGTAGCCATTGATGACGCTGTCTTTGGTAGTATAGCCGCTGATATTCCACTCTACGAGGAGGTCTACGGGCGATACAAGGCCCAGTTTGCTCTGATAGTCTATGGTCGAGGCATTCAGCGTAGGCTCAGGCGCTACACCTATACCGCTAGGGGTACTATAGCCGGTCTGTGTCACCTCACTGAGGCCAAACTCACAGTCTATCACCTGCAGCGTCACCTTGTCATATTTCATGACCAGAAAGGGCTTGCCGGTCACTGTGCGGCCAGGCTCACCCATGATATTGTACATGTAGTAAGAGTTGGGTATGGCGCCCGTCCAGTAGGAGTAGCCATACGCACCGGTGTCCGTGTTCTTTTTGCATGAGGCCAGGGCGAGCAAGGAGATAAGTGCAGCAAAAGCTATTTTAGATATACGCTTCATGTTATATTTGATCTATGGCAAATATAAATGGCGGAACAGAGGCTACTGATGATATCTGTCATCCTCTATGTTGTGTCGCATCATTGCCGGCGGCAGATTGCAGATTATCAATTACCTTGCACGCATATGCAGACCACATCAGAGCTACTGGACCTTATAGAGCTAAAGCAACTTTCAGAGACCGTGTTTCAGGGCACGAGCAATTTCATGGGCAGCCCCAACGTGTTTGGAGGGCAGGTGGTGGCGCAGGCGCTGAATGCCGCTACACGCACCGTGCCAGCAGAGCGTATCTGCCACTCGCTGCACTGCTACTTTATCCTGCCCGGCAATCTCAGCCTGCCCATCATGTACCATGTCATGGAGATACGTGACGGCGGCAGCTTTACCACGCGCTTCATACAGGCCAAGCAGAATGACGTGCCCATCTTTGTGATGGCGGCATCTTTTCAGAAAAAGGAGGAAGGATT
This sequence comes from Bacteroidota bacterium, assembly GCA_018267355.1. Lineage (GTDB taxonomy): Bacteria > Bacteroidota > Bacteroidia > Chitinophagales > LD1 > UBA1941. The sequence continues at coordinate 4,179 of JAFDYP010000622.1, read as the reverse complement.
TTTTCACCAGGTACCGATGCCGGAGGGAGTGCCACTGCCCGAGGAGCTATCTCAGTGGATACATGTAGATGAAAATACGCACCCGCAGATAGCCGGGCTGATGAAGGCCTACCTCAATATAGCCCGCCCGCTGGAGATGCGCTCCTGCCAGCCGGAGATCAAGCAAGGGGAGGAGGCCAGCCCGTATACGCGTGTATGGTTCAAATTTAAAGAGGTGCCCCCAGCGCTGGAGTGGCGCACTATACAACAGCTCATAGCCTACGCCTCTGACTACAATGTGCTCTCTACGGCACTGCGTCCGCATACCAAGAACGCTAACATACTCAATACACAGCTCGCGAGCCTGGATCATGCCATCTGGTTTCACCAGGAGGTAGACCTCAGTGACTGGCTGCTGTTTGACCTCGTATCACCCATCGCCTCAGGGGCGCGCGGGCTCACCACAGGTCATATTTTCACGAGAGATGGCCGGCTGGTAGCCACAGTATCGCAGGAGGGGCTCATGCGTCCGAGAACGAAGCAGCCCTGATCCCATCATTTCACACCACGGACTCACCGTTATTACCAAACTTGCTGATGAGGCGTACGAAGACCGCATTGGTCCAGCCAAAGCCTGACTGTGTGGCATAGCGCTCAGAGGTACTCACGATACCTTTCACCACATCGTATTTCTCCCAGAGCACACCCGTCTCGGCAAAGATGCGGTTATTCAGGTCGAGGTATTTCTTTGCGATGCGCATCGCATCTTCCACAAATCCGTAATTCATCAGCCCCTTGATCACGATCCAGTGCTGCGGTGCCCAGCCATTAGGGTAGTCGTGCTGGCGGTAGTCCTTCATCAGGCCCGTAGCCTGTGAGTTGGCCAGGCCGTAGTCATACTCAAAGAGGTGGAGGTTGTCCTTCATCTTTTTGGCCTGCAGGTGCGTGGCCATCTTGGCCCACATCGGGTAGAAGCCCGCCAGCGAGTGAAACCTGCTGCGCTTTTTAGTCTTATAGTTATAGTCAAAGAAGAAGCCCTGAGACTGATTCCACATCAGCTCATTCATAGCCCGCATACGCGCCTCTGCGGCAGCCAGGTACTGCTTGTAGCGTTGGGTATTGCCTGTCATGCGGTAGTACTCTGCCAGGTCGGTCTCGTATTTGAAGAGGGCACTATTCAGGTCTACGGGCAGGTAGTAGAGGCACTGATCGCGAAAGCGCGATGTCATGTCCCATCCGGACTCATGCTCTGCTGCCAGGTGTGTGATGTAGTGATCACAATAGCGGGAGAGGCCCTGGTACACCAGGTGCAGCTCTGTGAGGTCAGGGTTCATCCAGTAGCTCTTCAGCTCCAGCTCCGCGGCTGTCATGGCTTTGCGCAGCCAGGCTTTATTGGGCCGGGACTGGTACACCTCCATGATCATAGAGGTGAGAAAGGGTATCTGCGAGCCGCCGAGATTGAACCACCTGTTGCGCATGGGTATGATGCCAAAGCGCTTTTGCATAAAGATGAAATTATCTATCATGCCTTGTGCCAATGAGGTGCGGCCGCAGCGCACCAGCCCGAGGATGGTGAAGTAACTATCCCAGTAGAACTGGTCATTTTTATAAATACCCTCGCTCGGGCATACGAAGTCTTTGGGCAGGCCAAAGTGTGCATACTTATCCCGCGGATAGTGGCACGTGATGCGCTCCCAATACTGCTCGATATACTGCAGGCAGTCCAGGTACTGCGCTGTATCTATGGTCGTCTTGATGCTTTCTGCCATGGTCGTAGTGTTTCAAAATCCGGGCCGCAAATATTGCCGCCTATAGGTAAAACTAGCGTGCATCGCGCTACGACAAAAGGTAAAAAATCACAACACTGATACTAAGCACTGCATCAGATCATTAAATATTTAGCATGAGTAAAATGAATGGCACGAACACGCGAAAGTGACCACCCGGTGACCACCCTTATCCATCCTCTTCTGTATCAAGGCGAATACCCCACAACGCAATGTACATGCGCAGTACAGCACTTTTTCTATGCACATCTTTGAGGATAACTCCATGTGCTAAAACTAGGCTTTGCAGCAAAATTTACTTTGATTTGCCATTGTAAACGGGACCTATGGACTCCGATCCCGCTACAGCTGATCAGCACCTCTGGCCAGAGGACAATCCGGACCACTATTTCACACACACGCACGGCTCCATACAGGCAGCACGGCACATTTATCACACCCAAAATAATTTCATGAAAATGGAACACTATGATGCTATGCCCGGCGGTGAGCGCCCGGCACCCTTTGTACCGCAAAAGCTACTGGATGACCTCGAGCAGTGCAGCCGTGAGGCGCAGCAGCTGGAGCATGAGGTCACCGCGCCCGACCTGCTGGGAGAGAGTGAGGAGGATATGCAGTTTCTGATAGAGGGGCTGCTGCACTCACAGGGGCTGGCCTGCCTGGCGGGCAGCTCAGACACCGGCAAGAGTGCCATACTCCGCCAGCTGGCAGAGGATATCTGCGCAGGCGCTACGCACTTCCTGCACTACCCTATACACGCGCAGCACCGCAGCGTGGTCTACGTCTCTACGGAGGATAGCCGCGATGCCACCCGCACTGTACTGCGCCGCCAGACACGCCGCTATGGAGATAAGAAGCTGCACGGCCTGCGCTTCATTTCCACTATGAGGACCTGCTCACTACCCTGCGTAGAAACCTGTCTGTAAAGCCCGCCGACCTCGTGATCATAGACTGCTTCTCAGACCTCTATCCGCACGACCTGAAGGACACGCACAAGATCCGCGAGTTTCTGAAACCGTACTACCTGCTGGCAAACGAGCTGAAGTGCCTCATCCTCTTCCTGCACCATACAGGCAAGCGGACGGAGGAGCTGCTGCCGAGCAAGAATAACTTCCTCGGCGGGCAGGGCTTTGAGGCCAAGATGCGGCTCGGCATAGAGCTGCGCCGCGACCATCACCGCCCCACCCACCGCCACCTCTGCCTGGTCAAAGGCAACTACCTGCCCGACCTGGATAAGACCCACAGCCACGTCCTCGCTTTCTGCCCCGACACGCTGACCTTCACCGTGACCGGCGAGCGGGTAGACTTCACCCAGCTATCGCGCGGCTACGAGCAGGAGGAGAGCCGGGCGAAATGGGAGCAGGCCGTAGATTTGAAGAAGGAGGGCCATACCTATGAGCAGATCGCAGAAAAACTCGGCTATGCCTATAAGAGTGCCATTACCAAGCTTTTTGAAAAGGGGAAACGGAATGGCTGGGATGTAGAAGAGAAAGGAGAGGAGTAGTGCGCGTTGGTACCCGGTACTCGTTTCATATAGGAGCGGGTACTGGGTACCAAAGTCAATCGTTTTCGAACTCTATGTCTGGATAAAAGTCTCCTGCAATTATACCATCAAAGACTTCTCCATTGGGTAGGTTTTTGATTAATGAGTATTTAGTAACAAGACAATAATCGTGATCAGATTTTAGTGGGTCTACAGACTCCATATAATCTCTGTAGGCAAACTCCCAATCTCTACCATATTTAAAGAATGAATTCAGGAACAAAAGCTTTTGCTCATTATTTGTTAATTGTGTACGCCATAGTTTGACATAGTCGTATTGCTCCTCTTCAGTAAGTATTTTTTGCTCATTAATATATGTCACCATATTGAATGCATGCCTAAAATAATGCCCGAGGTCGTTGTGATAACCTTTAAAGCTGTGTATATGGGATGATCTAAGCCAGTCAAAAGATTTGTTAGCGCTATCAATCGCATTATTCTGAAATCTTTCGTACAGATAAAGAGCAAATAATTTGTTTTCATCATTGCTTGACTGGATTTCTGCAATAAAGTGTAATGGCAATGCACTAAAGTTGGTACTGTATTCACCCCATTCCGATTCAGTTAAGTATCTAAAAATATTTTGTTTATGATAACCGAAATATAATATTTCATACGCATATGATAGGTCGGCGATTTTCTCATCTTCACTGTATTTCTCACCCCTTTTTCTAAAATCTTTAACACTTGAGAATATTATAGTAAATGAACTCAATATTGCGTCAACTGCCTTTTTGCCTTGGATGACATTATTTTGAAAGTCCTTTACTTCAAGTTCTTGTATATTTGACTTGTAAAGCTCAAGAAGCAGGGCAAAACGTTTTTGAATTTCATCCTTTTTTATCTGTAAGGATTGTGCATTGAGAACAG
>JAFDYP010000621.1 GCA_018267355.1 Bacteroidota bacterium | reverse complement strand
TTTACTTCTTCGACTGCCCCCACGAAAGCCGCATGGACAAAGGCTTTCAGTCGCATCATTGCGAGTTTGATATTGTGCGTGGCGCTGGGTGGTGCTGCCTATGCGCAGGTATCAGTGAGCGCTACTGCGGGTACCGCCACTGGCAGCTACGCTACCCTGGGCGCCGCCTTTACCGCTATCAATGGTGGTACTCACCAGGGTGCCATCACCATTGACATCAGCGCCAATACCGCTGAGACCGCTCCTGCCGTTCTGAATAGCTCCGGCGCAGGTAGCGCTTCATATACGTCAGTATTGATAGAGCCATCTGCAGATGGCGTGACCATCACCGGCTCTACTGCTACCTCTATCCCTACAGGTCGGGGCCTCATAGAGCTAAACGGTGCGGACAATGTGACCATCAACGGTGACAACCCAAACACCTCAGGCACCAATCAAAACCTGACCATCTCTAATAATGCCACAAATACAGTGACATACTGCTCGGCCATACGGATAGCCACCTCTACGCTGGTGACCACGGCCAACAGTATCTCTATACAGAACTGTATCATAAGTGGCAACGTGACCTCGGGCAATGCATCCGGCAATCCAAGTGCGGCTGCCTCTTCCTTTGGTATCGTGGCAGCCGGTGGCGCCAGTACCACTGCTGTGACTACGGCGCCTACTGCACTTAGCTCCACTACTACAGCTACCGGTACAGGTGCGACTATCAATAACTTTACTGTAAACAACTGCTCCATCAATAATTGCAGCCGCGGTATTGCATTTGTCGGTACTGCTGCCTCAGCATCCAACCAGATCACTATCACTAATAATGTGATAGGTGCCGCAGCTACACTGAGTGGCTCGCTGCCATATAGCTCTCCTGCCAGCACGGTATATACCAAGGGGGTGATAGTACAAGGCGCTACAGCTGTGACAGTGCAGCAGAATACGATCCGCAACATCATCTCCTATAGCACTACTGCCGGTGCAGCTATAGAGATGACATCCAGTGTATCTACAGCTACGATCAGCAATAACAACATAAGCGGTGTAGTTAACAACAATACCGGTGGCTACTCTGCCCGTGCTATACTGGTCAGCAGCGCCACTACTACCTATACTATACAGGCCGATACAATCAGTAATATACAAGTACTCGGACCTGCCAGTTGCCATGCGATAGAAATAGGAACTACCACCACTACCAATCCGATCATCTCAAACTGCTTGATATCTAAAGTATATGCGAACGGTACCGGAGGATACGCTTCTACCGGTATCAACCTAAATACTAGCGCGGGCAATAATGTGACCATTCAGAATAATATGATCACTGACCTGGCCTCTGCCAATAATAATAGTACGACCACCACTTCATTTGGTATCAAAGGGATACGGATACAAGCCGGTACAGGCCACAAAATTTATTACAACTCTGTCTATCTGGGCAATACTACCTGGCTCACCTCTTCATCATCTACCACAGGTGATAATAGTGCGTGTCTCCAGCTCACCAGTACCTCCAATACGGGCTGCGATGTGAGAAACAACTTATTCTCCAATCTGTACTATAGCCCGTCCGTCACCGCCAATGGATGCGTGCAGCTACCATCAGGCGCTACGAGCAGCTTCAACCTGACCATCAATAATAATGCATATTACTATACCAGCAGCGGCTCCAATTCATATGTAGGTTTTACGGCCACTACCTTTGCTGGTCTGGCTACCCTCACTACTTTCAAAGCCTATACTGCTACGCTCTCCAGTGCCGGCACCAATGACAATGCCAGCTACGCGTCCAATACTGCAGCGGCACCTTTTACATCGGCTACCGATCTGCACGTGGTGTACAATGCGGGAGAGGCGCTTCTCAATATATCTAATAAGGGCGTGGCGATCACCGGTGTCACCACTGATATAGATGGCCAGACCCGTCCATGGTCCGGCGCTACCAATCCATGTATCGGTGCAGACGAGTTTCAGTATACACCACCTGCACTGCCGACTGTCACCTCATTCACCCCATCTACCAACCTCTGTACCAGTGGTGGCGACGTAGTGACCATCACCGGTACCAATTTTGTCAGTGTGAGTGCAGTTACCTTTAATGGTACTAACGCAACCAGCTTTACTGTAAACTCATCTACCTCGATCACCGCCACCGCGCCATATGGCCTTTCGGCAGGTACTATAGCTGTGACCAACAGTGTAGGCACAGGTACCAGCTCTACATCTTATACTACACAGCCTGGCCCGGTCATCACCAGTCAGCCTTCCTCTACATCCGTTACGGTGTATACAGGATCTGCCAGTACATCTATGGCGGTGGCCAGCAGCACCAGTGGTGCTACCTACCAGTGGTACTATAGCACTACATCATCAGGTCCATGGGTGACAGTAGCCAATGCACTGCCTTATGGCACTACTTTCACGGGTAACGCTACCAATACACTCGGCATCACTTGCGGCGCAGGTACACCGAGTGGTACTTATTATTTTAAATGCGTAGTCACTTCCGGCTCGTGCAATGCGACATCTAATATTGTTACGCTGACTGTGAATGGCTATTGCGGCAACTTTAATACGACTAATACAAGCTACTATATCAATAGCTTCACTACCAGCGGTGCGCTGACTAATATCAGCCCGGCCGTAGATGCCGGTTTCTCTGCCAATGGTTATGGCGACTTTACGTCTTCTTCTGTCTCTCAGATCCCGGGCGGTACGGTCAGCTTTAGCATAGCAGAGGTAGGCGGCACTATGGGCTTTGGTATCTGGGTAGACTGGAATAGCAACGGCTCCTTTGCAGATGCAGGCGAGCAGATGTATCTGCCCGGTGCTTATAATAGTTCTGTATCCAGTTCCTTTACTGTACCTGCCGGTGCATCTGCCGGTACCTACAGGATGCGCGTAGTGGGCAATGAAACGTCTACTACTCCTGCAGCCTGTACAGGCACAGCCTATACCGAGTGCGAGGACTATCTGCTCACAGTAGTGATACCGGTAGCTCCTACCATTACTTCATATTCTCCGGGTGCGTTCTGCGCAGGTGGTGGCGAGACCGTGACCATCACCGGTACGGGGCTCAATACTGTGACCGCTGTCAAATTTAATGGCGTCAATGCTGCCTCATTCACCCTGGGCACCGCTACATCGCTCACTGCGGTGACTCCTGCAGGCCTCACAGCCGGTACTGTCACCGTGACCAATCCATCCGGCACAGGCACCGGTGCTTCATACACTGTGAATCCTAGCCCTACCATCACAGGCCAGCCATCTGCCGGTACTGTGAGCGCAGTGACTGGTACTTCAGCTACCTTTACTGTAGCTACCAGTGCCGGCAGCCCTACCTACCAGTGGTACTATGGCACCACATCTACGGGGCCGTGGGTAGCAGTGGCTAATGGTACACCTACAGGTATCACCTACACTGGCGGCAACTCTGCCAGCCTCGTAGCCACTGCTTCAAACAGTGCGGCTACCGGCACTGCCAACTACTACAAGTGTATCGTCTCTGCGGCAGGCTGCGGCAGCTCATCTAATAGTGCCCAGCTCACTATCACAGGATACTGCAGCAATACCAATACGACCAATACCACATATTATATAGACAGCTTCTACACATATGGCTGTATCACTGATATTGCCCGTGTAGATGGTGGCTTCTCGCCAAATGGCTATGGCAACTTTACCTCTAGCGTGGTGACTCAGGTAGCCGGTGGTGCCATCAATTTCCGTATCAAAGAGACTGGCGGTACCATGCACTTTGGTATATGGGTAGACTGGAATAATAACGGTCTCTTCACTGACGCAGGGGAGAATGTGTTTACACAATCTACATATGTCTCAGCCGTGGGTGGTACATTCAACGTACCGGCAGGGCAAGCATCAGGCAACTATCGTATGCGTATACAGGGTAACGAACTGGGTACTGTAGACCCATGTACGGGTACAGCCTATACTGAGTGCGAGGACTACACCGTATATGTGCAGCCTATCGTAGCGCCTACTATCAGTTCTTTCACTCCTACATCACTCTGCGCCGGTGGCTACCAGACAGTGACTATCACGGGTACAGGCTTCCTCGGCACTTCTGCTGTCACATTCAATGGTGTAAATGCAGTGTCATATACCGTGGCGTCAAATACCTCTCTCACTGCAGTATCTCCGTCCGGCCTCACAGCAGGCGTGATCACCGTGACCAATAGTGCAGGCAATGCTAATAGCACTGCCTATACCATACAGCCTAGCCCTGCTATCACTACTCAGCCTGTAGCGGCTACAGCCAGCGCCATCACGAGTACGGCAGCTACATTCACGGTAGCGACCAGTGCATCGTCGCCTACCTATCAGTGGCAGTATGCTACCAGCGCTACCGGTCCGTGGACCAACGTGGCCAACGGTACTCCGGCAGGTATCACCTACTCCGGCGCTACTACTGCTACACTCACTGCTACGCCGTCATCCAGTGCTGCAGGCAGTACAGCCAACTATCTGCAGTGCGTAGTGACCTCCGGCTGCAGCAGCTATACCAATGCGGCACAGCTGACTGTGGTGGGCTATTGCGTGCCATCCAGTACTTCCACCTCTACTTATATCAGCAACTTCACCATCACAGGTGGTCTGACCAACTTCAATAATTCTAGTACCTATACTACAGGCGGATATGCCAATTACACAGCTACCGCATCTGCCAGCCAATATCCATCCAGCACAGTGAGCTACTCTGTGACCATGGCCGGTGGTACGGCGGGCATAGCTATCTGGGTAGACTGGAATCATAACGGCGTATTCACAGATGCCGGAGAGGTGATGTACAATAGCGCTGCCTATCAGAGCAGCGGTACTTATACCGGCACCTTTACTGTGCCGGCTACTGCGCTCTATGGCAGTACACGCATGCGCGTGCTCACAGACTATAATGCTTCGAGCCCGTCGCCTTGTACTTTCGGATCCGGCAGGGGAGAAGGCGAAGATTATACCTTTACCGTAGCTACGCCACCGGCCTGCTCAGGTACGCCTACCGCAGGTACTGCGGCCATTAGCACGACGTCACTATGCTCAGGATCTTCCGTGGGCCTGACCCTAACTGGTTATACTACTGGCTTCTCAGGCATCAGGCTCCAGTGGCAGTCTAAGCTCAGCTCATCATCCACATGGGCCGATATCGCTAATGATACGCTGCCTACGGCATCTGATATGCCTACGGCGGGTACAGATTACAGGTGCGTGGTCACTTGTACTCCTTCATCATCCAGTATTACGTCAAATGTAGTGAGTGTGGTAGTCAATAATCCGATTATCACAGGCAGTACAGGCGCTACCATCTGCGGTACGGGTACAGCTACACTGACTGCTACTACCGGTGCCACTACAGATACCGCTTATTGGTATGCTACCAATACTTCCACCGCAGTGCTGGGGCAGGGGGCTTCCTTTACCACACCATCGCTGAGTGCCACTACTACCTATTATGTAGCTGCACAAAGCCCGCCGCACACCTCTTCGGTAGGCCCTACATACTCCGGCACTACTAATAACGGCACGAGCACTGGTAGTCATGGGATCATGTTTACCACTACCAGGGCCATTACTATCGTATCGGCCAAAATACCTTTCACCGGTACCGGTACCATCACCGTAGCGGTCAAGGATGCAAGCAACTCAACGACCTATTCTACTGTCACCTCCGGCACTGTGACCGGGCTGGGTACGACCGGCCTCACCATACCTCTCAATCTGAGCGTGCCTGCCGCAGGTAGCTACACCCTGATAGTGACTGGTGTCACCGGTACGGTAAATTCACTTGGCGAACTCGCATCTGGATTATCATACCCATATAGCACCGCTGCTGGTGATTTCACTATTACATCAGGTTACTGGTACGGTAGTGACAATACCGTAGATATGTATCTCTTCAACCTGGTAGTGGGCGATATCTGCATCGGACCGCGTACACCGGTGACTGTCAACTATACTACACCTCCGTCTATCTCAGTCACTCCTACTACAGCCACGCTGTGTAGTGGTGACTCTGTACAGGCTACGGTGACAGGTGCGGCTTACAGCACATTCACTTGGACACCTGCCGGCGCTACTCCATCTACCGGTAGTACAGTATATCTCAAACCAAGCGCTTCGACCACGTTCACAGTCAATGCCTCAGGCGCTTCTGGTGGCTGCACTGCCTCTGCTACAGTAGCAGTGACTGTCAACCCGGTACCTAATGCATTTACCATAACACCTGCTACTGCATCTCTGTGCGCTGGTACTATACAGGCGCTGTCAGCTACTGACTCTATGTCTGCCCAGCTGAAGGTCGGTACACAGGCTAATACAAATGGCCCGGCTGCCATCACCTCTACTGCTGCCGACTATCCTGCGCCATACAGCGTATTCTATGGCGGTCAGAAGATGCAGGTGCTGATCCTGGCCTCTGAGCTGACTGCTGCCGGCTTCCAGGCTGGTTCATCTTTCCAGAATGTACAGTTCCCTGTAGTATCCCTGGGATCTGGGTGGGGTAGTACTATTACGTATTGCAATAACTTCCGTGTCAAGATGGGTCTGACCAGTGCTACCAGTCTGACCTCTTTTGCTATAGGCCTGACAGTCGTAGTGCCTCAGAATGATTTTACACCGGCTGTAGGTTACAATAACACGCACACTTTCGCCACCCCATTCACCTGGGATGGCACGAGCAATGTGATCCTGGAGACCAACTTCTCTAATAATATCACGGGGTCTAATGCAGATGAGGTACGCCAGTACAACTCACCTACCGCATTCCAGAGCTGTATCGTATATCGCGCCGATGCCGCCACTGCATCTACTATCAATAGCTACTCCAGCACGCCGACCTATACCTACAGCGCGAGGCCGGACTTTAAGCTCAATGGCATAAGTCCCGCTCCTATCACCTGGAGCCCGACCACACAGCTATATACTGATGCAGGTGCTACTACCGCCTACACCGGTGGCGCTGCAGGCACAGTCTATGCCAAGCCTACAGCTACACGTACCTATACAGCTACTGCTACTATAGCCGGCACAGGCTGTACTACCAGGTCTACCAGCACTATCACTGTACAGCAGCCAGCTACCGCTACTGCCAATACGGTGCATACCGCTACGATCAATAACAACACGACCTATACACTCCACGCATCTGTGTCTAATAACGCAGGCTACTCATGGTCTACAAACGGTACCGGTGTACTGAGTGGTACAGGTACACTCACTCCGCTCTATACACCTGGTGTAGGTGAAAACGGGACTATACAGATCATCCTCACGGCTACTCCTGTGGCTCCGTGTGCATCTGCTGTATCTGATACCTTCTTCCTCACGCTCAATGCTACGTCAAACACCTGGATAGGCAATACATCTGACTGGTTTACCGCTAGCAACTGGACATCCGGCGCAGTGCCAAACAGCTGCTCGGCTGCTCCTGTAGTGATACCTGCTGTGACCTCACCTCACGTCTATCCACTGGTGGTAGGTGCTACTGCTCAGGTCAATAATATCACGATAGCATCAGGCGCTCAGGTGAGTGTCTCCGGTGGGCAGAAACTCGGTGTCTGTGGCAACTGGGTGGGTGGCAGCTCTACAGCAGCTACCGTTTCAGGTGCCGGATCAGTAGAGTTTAATGGTACTACCGCCCAGACCATGACCGGTACTAATGTATTCACTACTTTTGCTGTCAATAAGACTGCGGGTACCGCCACTATCTCAGGAAGCGCTGATGTAAGCACTGCTTTTGTGATGACACGTGGCAATGTAATAGTGAGCAGCACAGGCCGTGTGACCCTCAAATCTAATGCCAGTGCTACCGCTTATCTGGACAACTTCACCAGTGGCACAGCAGGTACCTGGGCCGGCAATATCACTGTAGAGAGATATGTGGCTACCTCTACAGTAGGCTACCGCGATATCAGCTCTCCGGTGATCAATGCCAAGGTGTCTGACTGGGCAGCAGATTTCACAGTCACTGGTCCAAACAATGTGAACTGCTGGTATGCCTATTCTCCATACCCTACACTGCAGTACTATAGTGAGGCTACCAATACGCCTACTACAGACTACTATGGTGGCTTTATCAGTACTACTCTGGGTACTAATGGATTGGCATCTATGAGAGGCTATGCTGCCCGCCTGTATACTGCACCACTGCTGATCAATACGACGGGTGCTCCTGGCAATGGATCTCTGTCTCTGGGTATCACCAAGACCAATACGTCAAACCCTGCGGCTGACGGCTGGAACCTGATGGGCAATCCATATCCATCTCCGATATCATGGAATGCTGTCAAGAGCCTCAACGTGGGCAAGACAGATGGATCGGCATACCTCTTCCAGGCTACTGGCGAGTATACCGGCAACTGGGCTACCTGGAACGGTACCACAGGTACCAACGGTGCCACAGACCAGATCAGCTCCACACAAGGCTTTATGATACTTGCCTCCGGCAATAATACCCTCGTGATGGACAACTCTGTACGTGTAGCCGCTACAGCCACACCATTCTTCAAGACAAGGAGTGTACAACCTGATGAGATCCGTCTGACCCTGACCGGTAATGGCAACTCTGATGAGATCGTATCCTATACGGATGCCGGTGCATCTGCAGGCTATGATGTAGGCTACGACGCGGCTAAAATAGCGGCGGGTAGCTCTGTCTACCTGAGCTTTGATATGCCTGCCAAGGAGCTGGCTATCAATGTAATGAGTCAGCTCACAGAGGCTACCGAGCTGCCGCTAAAGGTAGCTGTGACTGACGCCGGAGACTATACACTGGCCGCTACTGAGCTCAATATAGATGGCCTCACCGCCTACCTCAAGGATGCTCAGACAGGCACGATGACCAATCTGGCCACTACCGCACCGGTACTGCACCTGACGGGCAGCCAGTACTATACCGGCAGGTACAGCGTCGTCTTCAGAAAATCAGCTTCCGCCACCACATCTGTAGAAAATGTGCAGGAAAATCAGACTCATATATACTCTTATCAAAATAAAGTGTATATTCAACGCTCAAATTCAGCCGCGGCAGATGTAGACGTGACTAACCTGCTGGGTCAGAATGTAGCACAGCTGAAGAGCACTGCAGAAAAGACTGAATTTGAAATGCCTGCTACAGAGCCATGGTATGCTATAGTGCGGATCAATGAAAATGGCAAAGTAACAGTGCAGAAGGTACTGATCAGCGCAGCTAAGTAAGAAAACAAAGACAACGTAAAGCAAACAACGAATATGAAAAGTACAATGCTGAAATCCACGTTTGTAGTGATGATGATCATCGCGACGGGTACTATCTTTGGCCAGCCACCGGGTGGTGGTGGTGGCTCCGGCTCTGGCGGTCCGCCGCCTACGACCAGTGCTCCTGTAGATGGCGGTGCCCTTATGTTTCTCATAGGCGTGGCCGGATACGCATATACCTCTCTGAAGCCAAAGAAACAGGACAACTAAATCGGATCAGCGAGGGCTGATGCAGATGTGAGTATAAAGTTTCTATGGACAAGGTGATCAAGCGGACTCAAAGTGCAGGTTTCACACCTGTTTCTACCAGGGGGCGTTTGGTCACCTCTTTTTGTTATGCCATGTTGATGTTCACATGCGTCATCCTTTTTCATCAGGGGCTGATCGCTGTGATGAGCTTATCGCTAGGCTATACTACTCATTTTTCCTTTGCCAAGGTAGACTCTTTGCCCTATGACAATCAGCACTGGGGCGCTTACCGTGTGGTGCTATTGTATGGCGTGCCGCCACTGCTGCTGCTGGTCATTTCTGCCCTGCTCGCATCCCGTATGTTTATGCATACCAAGCGCAAGGTGGATAAGTGGTTTACGATCAGCTACTGGTGGATAGTGACCAGTATCCTGTATGTCTCTACGCAGGCTGTCATACCTCTTATAGCATACTCGTTTGGCAAGGATGACATGTACCAGGGTATACCGGTCATTTTCAATTGGTTTTATGTACCCAATGCGATCAGGTTTGGCATAGCCATACTGGCGCTCGTACTCAATGTTCTCTTTGGCTTTTTGTTTTTTCAGTTTACGATCCAGTTTTCCCCCTCCCGTGGTGCCGTATTCAGTCATAAGAAGCAGACCGAGACAGTCATAAACTACTTTTTATATCCCATGCTGCTGTGCATACCGCTGGGAGCGTTTTTATCACTACCCAAGCTGCCTTCTTTCTTTCTGGTATACATGATAGTAGGTCTGCTATGGGTGCCGGGGCTGGTGATACGGGGCCGCTCAGGCCAGGCCAATGAGACCCGTCTGGATCCCAATCAGATCCGCGATCTGAAGCCGCGCGGTATAGCGCTGATCGTAACGTTCATTCTGCTGGTCCGTATCCTCTTTGCTGTTTCTGATTATTACTGGTATAAGTAGTGGAGTACATCACAAAAATATGGCGCGAAGAGCGCTTTAATATTCCGGTCAAGATCGTGGGGTCTTATGTCCTCTGGAAGGTCTTCCATCATTTTGCAAAGATGCCCGGCACAGTCCTCGGTACCTGGTGGGAGCGGCTGGTCTTCAAACTTGGGGCGTATTACGCCGTTATCACAGTGCCGTTCGTTCGTCCATTTATGGATCATGCTTTTGCACGGGGCATAGGTATCTACATGACCGCAGGGCAAACCATCAAAGGGGTGCTCGTACAGGACCATTGCCTGGCTATCCCGTCGATGGTTGTGTTTACAGCTACCATTATTTTTTTCAGGGGACCGCTGCGTGACAAAGTCTGGTTTATACCCCTCGGTCTGCTCGGCATCGTAGCGATCAATACTGCGAGGCTGGCTATGGTGTGTCTGGCATTTCTTTACAATTCGCCTTACTATTTTGAGATCAATCACTCTGTCTTTGGTCTCATCCTGCTTTATGGTTTTGTCTTTATGATGCTGGCCTGGTGGATCCGCCGTCACCGCCCTGCAGCTACTTCGTTTTAATTCTGCTTTCTTTGCACAAAAGTAAAAGCTATGTACCGTTACATTGCCATGATGATAGTACTGCTGGGGCTCGCCTCATGCGGGCAGCCCAAAGATGTGAAAATGGTGAAGTCCTCTCCCGATGGCAAGGTGACTCTCACCATCACTGGCCGCAAAGCTTCTGCGCTCGATCCGTTTCAGGTGTCCATGTCGGTCAGGGCCGGAGATATACCCGAGGGCAGCCTGACCTTTGAGATAGCTGCAGATGACCTGAATGATAGCAATGTGCGCCTGGACTGGTCGGACCCGCAGCACGCGGTGATCACCTTCACTCAGAGAGATGGAGAGCCGCGCATATTTACACTGGCTGTATCTGAGACCAGTGTCCTGCTCGCACCTGTCATTCATTGAGTATTGCCCCATACTGTTAAAAAAATCCGTGCAAATCGGATATATTTGATAGTCACACCCTAAACTAAAGACAGACTAATAAAGACATTCGGTAATGGTTGAGTTGAATGAAAGCCACCTTAGTGCAGAGGATTTTTACAAGGTAATATATGGCGGAGAAAAAATAAGGATAGCTGAATCACTGGCACAGGAGTCAGATGCTAACTTTCAGTTTCTTAAAGACTTTTCCGTAGATAAAGTCATCTACGGTATCAATACGGGCTTTGGCCCGATGGCTCAGTACAAAGTGCCCTACACAGAGCGCCTGGCGCTCCAGTACAATCTGATCCGCAGCCATTCATCCGGCCTGGGAGAGCCGTTATCGCCGCTATACTCCAGGGCCATGCTTCTGGATAGGCTCAATACCTTTGCCAAATGCAAAAGTGGCGTACATCCTGACCTCCTCACGCTGCTGGCAGAGATGATCAATCATGATGTGCTACCTGTGATCTATACGCATGGTGGCGTAGGCGCCAGCGGTGACCTGGTGCAGCTCGCTCATATGGCGCTGGCTATCATAGGTGAGGGGCAGGTATACCATCAGGGCCGCATCGTACCTGCCACAGAGGGCCTGAGGGCTGTAGGACTGACACCTTTTGCCATCCGCCTTCGGGAGGGGCTGGCCATGATGAACGGCACCTCCTGCATGACCGGTATAGGCATGATCAATGTACAAAAGGCAAGGCAACTGCTGCATATATCGGTGCTGCTGTCGGCGGCTATCAATGAGATATTCCGAGCGTATACAGATCATTTCTCAGCGCCGCTGAATGAAGTGAAAAAGCATCGCGGCCAAAACGCTATCGCCGCGCAGATGCGTGACCTGCTGGCCGAGAGTACATTGCTGCGCAGTCGCCAGGAGCACCTGTACCGTACTACAGATGAAACACACTTTGTAGAAAAGGTGCAGGAGTACTACTCCATACGCTGTGTGCCGCAGATACTCGGCCCAGTCTACGATACCATAGAGCATGCATCTACCATCGTGAATGATGAACTGAACTCTGTCAGTGACAATCCGGTAGTAGACCACCAGCGCAGGGATATCTATCACGGGGGCAACTTCCACGGAGACTATATTGGCCTGGAGATGGACAAGCTCAAGATAGCCATCACCAAGCTCTCCATGATGGCAGACCGCCAGCTCAACTACCTGCTCAATGATAAGCTGAATGGCAAACTGCCACCATTTATTAACCGCAATACCATAGGTTTGAATTTTGGCCTGCAGGGCATACAGTATACTGCGACCTCTACCGTAGCGGAGAATCAGACACTCTCCAATCCTATGTATGTCCATAGCATACCGAGCAATAATGACAACCAGGACCTCGTGAGCATGGGCAGCAATGCAGCCCTGATGTGCGCCCGCGTGATAGACAATACTTTTGAAGTGCTCTCTATACACAGCATGGCGGTCATAGAGGCTATAGAGGCACTGGGTGTGACCGGGCAGCTATCGCCAAAGATAGAATCCTTCTACAATGCGGTGAGGCAGGTAGCCAAACCGATAGCCAATGATGAACCAAAGTATGCCGACCTGGCACGCATCAAAGAATTACTGAAAGAAACAGATACAGAGGCATGAGTATGAAGTACGCACTGGTGACAGGAGGATCAAGAGGTATAGGACGTGCAGTGAGCATACGTCTCGCACAGATGGGCTACTATGTGATCATCAACTTTCAGCGTAATGAAGTGGAGGCCAATAAGACCCTCGCACTCATACGTGAGCAGGGCTCTGATGGAGCGCTGATGAAGTTTGATGTAGGCAGCAAGGAAGAGATACAATCCATACTCGGTGCATGGGTAGAGGCCAATCCTGACAAGGTAATAGAAGTGCTGGTCAATAACGCCGGTATCCGCAAAGATAACCTCATGCTGATGATGCCTGATGCCGACTGGGACTCCGTGCTGAAGACCAACCTCGATTCATTTTTCTACGTGACCAAAGCCCTCGTGCAAAACATGATGGCCAAACGTTTTGGCCGCATAGTGAATGTCGTATCGCTCTCCGGTATCAAAGGCCTGCCGGGCCAGGTCAACTACTCTGCCTCCAAAGCCGGCGTCATAGGCGCTACTAAGGCTCTCGCACAAGAAGTAGGCAGGAGAGGAGTCACAGTGAACTGCGTAGCCCCAGGCTTTATCAAAACAGATATGACCGAGGCCATCGATCCTACTCCATACCGCAATGTGATACCGATGCAGCGTTTCGGCGAAGCCGAAGAAGTGGCATCAGTCGTCGCCTTCCTCGCATCTAAAGACGCCTCCTATGTCACCGGCGAGGTGATACATGTGAATGGTGGTCTCTACACCTGATCTTATTTGAATACTACAGTGAGCGGTTTGCGGCTATTGGCCGGGCGCATCTCCTGTATCGTAGCGCTGGAGACGAAGCTCAGCAGCGGGATCACGCGTATGTGGGACTGTAGTGCTGCGCGGATCTTCTGCTCGGTGGCATCGTGGCTACCATTCTGGCAGATGTAGATCAGTATCTCATCTGTGTCTATATCGCTCTTGGATATCTGTATGATGTAATCCTGTATCTCGCGCACAGTGCTGAGTGCGTCCTGTATGGTGGGCGGATAGATGGTCGTGCCCTTGTACTTTATCATCTGGTTCTTGCGCCCGGATAGGGGAGAGAGGCGCATAGTAGTGCGACCACAAGCACACGGCTCATCATAGTATGCGCAGATGTCTCCCGTGCGGTAGCGCAGCAGCGGCATGCCCTCTACACCGAGGCTGGTGATGGTCACTTCACCATATTGACCGGGGGGAAGTTGATTGCCTGCATCATCCAGTATCTCTACGATCAGCAGCTCGGGATGGTGATGCCCGCCATGCCCCTCACTACACTCGGTGAATGCTGTCTGCATCTCAGACGATGCATAGGTAGAGTAGAGCTTGATATCCCATTTGCTGCGCAGCCGTGAGGAGAGTGCATTTTCTGCGAATGCCTCATCACGGATGGATTCCCCGATACAGACGGCGCGCTGTACGGAGGTTTTATTCAGGTCTATGCCATTTGCCTCTGCATACTCCGCAAGGCGCAGCAGGAAAGAAGGAACAGCCACTAA
The DNA here is from genome assembly GCA_018267355.1 of Bacteroidota bacterium. GTDB lineage: Bacteria > Bacteroidota > Bacteroidia > Chitinophagales > LD1 > UBA1941. The sequence continues at coordinate 5,683 of JAFDYP010000621.1, read as the reverse complement.
TGTCGTAGGCTTGAAGCGCAGGATATTCTCTATCTGCATCTGTGGTGGGCCCGGCCCTACGCGCACTGTAGAGGCGCCAAGTTTATGGATGCCTGCATAGTAGGCCATGCCTGCCATAAAGTGGCGGTCCAGCGTCAGCATGAGCTGATAGACATCGCCAGCCTTGCCATCCGCACAGGCAAATGATATCGCCTCATTGTAAGCCAGCCTTTCTATATCCTTTGCCGTGAGCGCTATGACCACGGAGCCGCCCGTGGTGCCAGATGTGGTACAGTAGTCCGCCACCTGCGCGCGATCTACACACAGAAAGTCATCATTCCTCAGACTAAAGTCTTCCTTAGACGTAGTAGGTATCCGCTGCAGATCTTCTATGGAGCTGATAGCTGTGATATCTATCTGATGCTTCGAAAAAAGCTCTTTATAATAAGGTGAGTGCAGTGATAAGTATTGCAACGCCTTTTGCAGCTTCTCCTCCTGGTAAGCTTTGATCTCCGGTAGCAGTTTTGTCTCTATCTCAGGTAGCACTATTCCTATTCCTTATTACTTATTCCCTATTCCTTGGCTATTGCTTCTCTATGATCACATACGCCACAGCCTGCGTCTTGATATGTGAGAGCGATACATGTACATGCGTCGCACCCTTCTGCTCAAATACTTCGAGCGCCTTGCCGCTCAGGTAGATGCTCGGCTTGCCGAGTTCATCATTCAGGATCTCTACCTCTGTGATGCCCATGCCCTCGCGCCAGCCGGTGCCCATCGCTTTGAAGAAAGCTTCCTTTGCCGCAAAGCGTGCCGCGTAACTTTCACTCTTTTTCTGCGAATCGCAATAGCTGATCTCACGCTCTGAGAAGACCTTCTTTTTGAAAGCCTCCTTCTCTATAGCCCGCGCCACGCGCTCTACCTCTATGATGTCTGTGCCTATGCCGATGATCATTTCTTCTCTTCGTTTTCCTTGATCAGTTTGCGGATCTTGTACACCTCGTTGCTGTCATTGATCTCATGTGCCAGCGCCTGCTCGTAAAATACGGTGGACTCGGTGCGTTGCCCTTCGTGGCGCTTCAGCTCTCCCACCCAGTAGTAGGCCTCCCAGCTATTGGGATTGGAGCGGAGCATGGTAGCACCCACTGTGCCGTCATCTTTCTTATGGTCTTTCAGTATCTCCCTGATGTCCTCCTTCGCTTTCTTGAATGCTACAAAACGCTGCCAGCCATCAGTGAGCAGGAAGGAGTCAGCAGGAATGGTCAGGCTTTCCTCACGTATTTCTTTATTGCTCGCGTACGTAGGCGCTTCGCTGAAAACCTTATTCAGGTCATAGCACTCATAGGCGCCCAGCTGGAATGGCTGTGTGGACACCCACATCAGTCCCTTCTCCGGCTCGAAGATCACAGAGTGGTGGCTGATGAGTTGGTTCACCGCCTTCTCATTAGCCAGGCCTATGTCCTTGCCGCCCTTACCGTGCTGATCGCGCAGGATCTTTGCCACAGATTTATAGTCCAGTCTGGGGTTCTCTTTCAGTAGTTCCTGCAAGCGCTCATAGCGATACTCAGAGGCGCTGGTGCGGATGTTGTCCACATTGTTTGGGTCGGTCTTGAAGGAATCGCTCTGGTAGTGATTCGTACAAAGCTGTATATGCTGCGACGCGCGCAGGAGAGAGGTCTTCTTAGTAGATTTCTCTATCAGCGCCGTCTGGTGGTCTGCCGCAGATCCTATCAATAAACTTTCGGAGACAAAGGTCTTGCGCTTCTTTGCGATAGCGTAGGCCTCATCTATATTACCTGCATGCTGCAGTATCTCACGCTCCAGTATAGAGATAGGCGTGGCAGATGCGGTAGGCATGTCAGACTTTGCAGCATTGATGGTCACGGTCAGGCCCTTGTCATTCATGCCGGAGACGCAGCCCATCATACCAGCCCACGTGATCATGGCAAACTTATGCCCATCCGTAGGCTTGCAAAAGAATACGATCTTATTCTCCGCAAATTTATCACCTGCATAGAAGTCAAAGTTGCGCCCTATGAGCAGTGATGAGTCTTCTGTATACTCATCCCATGCACCAAAGGAAGTACAACCCACCAGCGCCAGGCTCTGCATGGCATGGCCGATATCGTGAGCGGCGTGATAATTTAGCAGGCGCTCATATGGTGGACTCACGAAGTCAAAATCATGAGAGGCAGTCAGCGACTCACCATAGATCTCGTCACGATATTCATCGGGCAGGTTGTGTACCAGGTTGCGATTGAAGATGCGCGTAAGATAACCTAGCAGGTGGAGGTACTTATTATTGGGCACCAGCTTGTGTATCTGCTCTACGAAGGCTGCCTCCTGATCGTAAGATAGCTCTTGTGTCAGCTTACCCGCTATCACACCGCGGTCAAACGGCGCTCCCTCTACATATTCTTCCCACAGGCCGCTGTCACTTTTGCGCAGCCAGTTGTTGCCTATCTTGTAGAAATTGTCGCCGAGTTTCTGGCGCTGCAGGTCCAGTGCATGCTTGTCTACTATCTGTGGTTCGTCAGGTGCGATACCCCACTTCACATAGATGAAAAAGCCGAGTGCCAGCACCGCCAGCACGAGAAAGATATATCCGAGTATTTTAAGCAGACGCTTCATTTGCCTGTTTGATCTTTGTGATGAGGTAGTCCCTGCCGAGGATGGAGGAGCAGGTGACCAGCGCCGTGAGCGCCACCCCCAATACGCCATGCAATTTAATGTTTTGCCCCGTCATATACAGGTTCTGGATTTTAGTATTGGGCGAGATCAGGGTGCGTAGCGGATCGTGGTAGTCCTTGGCTACGCCATAGATAGAACCATCCTGAGAGGCGGTATAGTCGCGCCAGGTCAGAGGGGTTGAGGCCGACCAGCTTTCTATATTTTTAACTAAGTCGGGGAAGCGCTCCGCCACTCTGGCCAGCAGTTTTTCGCCTTTCTCCTTTTTGAATGCCTCATAGTCGGCACCGCGGCTCACCTCATGCAGCGTGGTATGCTCTGTATCCGCCCACTGCGCTACTTCGCTCCACTCCATATAGGTCATGATGGATAGCGCCTCCAGATGTATGCCATCATGACGCGGCACGGCCTCAAAGAGTCCGTATGTACGCGGCCACCGCTCGTCAGACTGTGTGGTGTCCCACACCTGATCATCGGCAAAGTAGTAGTAGTTCTTATTCTGATAAGGAGAAGTGTTGGGCTTTATCACCGCATTGATCACAAAGGCGCTCACAGAGTTTGGCAGGTTCTTGATGCGCTCTTTATATACCGGACGCAACGCATTGCCATCTATCATATCCAGGGTCACGGCGGGATGTACATTGGAGATGAAGCGGTCAGCGTATATTTTATCGCCATCCTTTGTCTCTGCATAGATCGCTTGTGCATTTTCCTGATGGATGGCTGTGATCTCTGTCTTTGTATGTATCTCGCCTCCGCGCGCCTTGATCTCGCGCGCCAGTAGCTTGGCTATCTGGTCGCCACCTTTGGCGCAGCGCCAGCTGCTCTCTATGTAGTGATTGATGATGAGCGCGTGTATGTACCAGGGTGTACGGTGCGCTACACCTGCGTAGAGCATGTTAGAACCTGCCAGTACAGCCCTGAGTTTTAAATCTGTAGTTAGTGACGCTATCACCTCCTCCGCACTGAGCGCTAACAGCTCCATATCGTCGTACTGCTCCTCCGGAGAAATCTTGTACAATGCAAAAGCATCACATGCTTTCAATACTGCCTCCTTATAGTTATGCAGAGCTTCCTTCTCCTGAGGGAATAGTGCTGCCAGCTTCTCTATAAAGCGATCCCAACCCATACCATGCGGATACACCTGCTCATCACCGGCGAAGATGATATTATCAAAGCCATCTGCATCCAGCCGTGTCAGCTCCAGCCGGTCCATCAGGCCGAGGTAGTGGAATATCTGATAGAGGTTTTGCCCCTGGTCCAGCCCGCCTATGTAGTGGATGCCGGTATCATGTGTCTGCCCGCCCTCGCGGAATGTCTGTAGTGCACCGCCTATCTGTTCGTTCTTCTCCAGTATGCAGACTCGCTGACCTTCTTTGGCCAGTATGGCGCCGCAGAGCAGGCCACCGAGGCCGGAGCCGATGATCGCTGCATCATATTTATCCGCATAGCTCATGGCGTGCGGTGGCGGATGGCAAAAATGGTATTGGATGAATACTCGGCACCCTGCTCTATGCTAAAGTCCATGCCGTATTTTTCTGCTATGTCCTTTATCTTCTCGGTAGAGGTGAAGTATAGCTCATGGTGCGTCATCTGATTGAAGCCAAAATTGGTAGAGAAGAACTCGGAAAGCCAGGTCAGTTTCTGCTGGTGTACGCGGTCTGTATCTGCCTCTTTGATCAGGATGATGCCGCCCGCATTGAGCCTGTCTATACAGCGCTTGATCAGCAGCTCCTGCTCGTCATAGTGCAGGTAGTGCAGTACATCAGTGATCGTATACGCATCATGCGTGCCAAACTCATAAGTCAGTACACTCTGCGCTATAAAGTTGATGCGCTCATCCTTAGCGAAGCAGTTATTGGCGATCTCGATCTTGGTCTCATCCAGGTCTATACCGGTCACCACGCGCCCGCGGCCCAGGTAGTGCAGCATGTAGGAGGCCTGCCCATAGCCGCAGCCGATGTCTAGTATGTTAGCGTCTTTAGCTATCAGGTCATTATAAAGCGAGTAGTGGTTCTCCAGATTGAGCTTAAAGCGGATATACCACTCCAATACGGGGCCTTTGTAGACGTAGTTCATCCGCAGCCTCTTGCTAAAATAGAGTGGTGTTTCTATCTCAGCGCGCAGCTTTTCATATTCCTCTTTGAAGTAGCGAGAGATCTTTTTGGTCCGCTCGGCATAGCCTATTCCGAAAGTCGTATCCGTTTTGGATATACGTGGCAGGTATTTGATATGGATAGCGCCCTTATTGACCATAAAGTCGCCTTTGCGCACAGTGTCGCCTACGCCATGTAAAAGAAGCGGGACTACATCCAGGTTCAAAGCCTCTGCAAGGAAGAAGGCTCCCTTGTGAAAGCGTTTGATCGTGCCATCTATAGAGCGGGTCCCCTCCGGGAAAACCACAATGGAGTATCCATCGGCTACCTTATCGCGCAGCTTTTGCAGTGCCACCTCATCCGTGCCATCTGCCGTAGGGTAGTAGTCTGCCAGCTGTATGACCCGGCCAAAGATAGGGGAGTGGTACGTCCACTCATTCGTGAGCAGGATGATCTTCGGGTTTTGCATCACCGTGATGAGGATATCCAGGAAGGAAGTGTGGTTGGCAATGATGATGGCGGGCCGGCTGAAGTCCATCAGTTCCTTATTGATATGCACTTTCTTTACGTGCATTGGTATGTAGGTGAGAGATTTCATATACTGACAGATCAGCCAGTGAAACCAATACTTACGCGTCTTGATACCGGGGAGTGGCAGCACTTTGACCAGTATAAAGCCGATCAGCGTCATCAATATAGAGGCTACGAAGAAATACGTGTACTCTATGAATGTGATGATGAAATAGAACATAGTATACGGCACCAGCCCTTTCTCCTTACGATGTTGTATGTAGTAGTTATAGATAAATGGCTGTAGCACCTGCCCGATCAGCAGCACGCAGAGGATGCCGATGATAGACACGACGGCGATAGACCGCAGCGCCGGGTGCTGCGCAAATATCAGTGCCCCGAGGCCGATG
>JAFDYP010000620.1 GCA_018267355.1 Bacteroidota bacterium | reverse complement strand
CAGTACACTGCTGACCGCAAGAGCATCATGCAGACCTTCCAGTATGAGTTTGAGCTCAGGCAGGAGGGGAGCGCCATCACCGGCACCTCTACTATCATCAAGGACAACGGCGACTATGCCGATATCAAGCTGCGCGGCACCATAGTGGGCGATAAGCTGTATTTTGAGGAATATGAGATAGCCAATCAGATCAAGGACCAGAACATGGTGTGGTGCTTCAAGTCAGGCGCGCTCAATATCAAAAAGGAAGGCGACCGCGTCAAGCTGGTGGGCGCTACCAATAGCTATATGGCAGAGTACTACCTGCCCTGCACCGGCGGCGAGACCGACCTGACCAAAGTAGAGAGCAGCCCTACGCTGAGTCCTGACGTGCTCAAGGCTGCTACCACCGGACTGCGGGCATCTGATGTGCTGAGCGTGTACCCCAATCCCTTTGTAGACCAGACACAGATCAGCTATACGCTGGCCACTGATGCAGCCCATGTGACCACAGAGGTCTATGACATCACAGGCAGGAGGGTAGCTACGCTCGAGTCAGAGGCACCGCGCAGCGCGGGTAGCCACTCGGTAGCATTCAGCGCCAAAAGCTATGGCCTGGCAGCCGGTGTGCTCATAGCCAAGGTGAGCGTAGACGGCGTGGTCTACAGCAGCGAGATGGTACAGATGAAATAAATAGACCTGAAGACATTAGACGATAGACGCTAGACAAATACATATTACGCCTGCGGCAAAATATGCATCCCTTCGGTTTCGGCTGAGGGGATTTTTTATTGGGTGGGAGGCCTATCGTGAGCTGGTTTACCGACTGTATAAGTCGTTCGCTGTTAATATTTGAGGCTTAACAATTTCGTGTTTTGCCGCTCCGCTGAAAGTGATACATTTAGCCACCTTTGAAATATAGTAAACCCATTTTTCACAAACCCATTACTTACCCATTTATGAAGTCTTTACGCAAGATCTTGGCGGCAGCCATGCTGCTCGTAGCCACCTGCTATACGGCGCAGGCGCAGTACTGCGGCCACAATGGTGCCAGCTCCGGCTCCGGTACCTCTATCTGTACTGCTGGCACTACGCTCACCGCACCCGGCTTTTCGCCTCCGGCAGATAGCGTGCCATGCGCTGTGCGCGGCGTGGCCTACTCTCAGGTAGTACAGGTCAAAATGCCCAACTCTGTGACGCAGAACGGCTCTACCTACCGCCTCAAGAATATCCGTATCGACTCCATAGGAAACCTGCCCTGCGGCCTCTGCTGGGCTACCAATAAGAGCAGCAATACCTTTGACTCCAGTGAGCAGTTTTGCCTCAAGGTGGCCGGTATCACCTATGACAATCCGGGCCAGTTCAAACTCAAGATCATCGTGACTGCTACCGTCTACATCGGCATCGGCACACTCACTACCTCGCAGCAGGCAGATGCCAGTGCAGCAGGGCTCAACTTCTGGCTGCGCGTGCAGCAGGCCAACGGCACCTGTACGCCTATAGATACCCTGGCCGCAGGCAATACAGCCATAGCCGTGGGTGCAGTGCCGAGTAGTGCTGTGACAGCGGGCGGGCCATTGACCTTCTGCTCGGGCGGGTCGGTCACCTTTACCGCTACAGAGACGGGCGCCACGGCCTATCAGTGGTTCAACGGGACCAACGCCATAGCAGGCGCTACCTCGCGCACGTACACCGCTACAGCAGCAGGTTCTTATACAGTATATATAGAGAAGGGCTGCCACAGCGTGACCTCTGCCGCACAGACCGTGACCGTGAATAGCGGCCCTACCGTCTCTGTGACACCGGCAGGACCTGTAGTAGTATGTACCGGCAGCAGCCAGGTGCTCACTGCCACTACCTCCGGCGGCACCCTGCAGTGGTATAATGCCAGTGGCGCTATCGGCGGCCAGACAGGCACTACCTACACAGCTACCGCTACCGGCAGCTATCATGTAGTAGCTACGCAAAACTCTTGTCCTACCACCTCCAATACTGTGAGCGTGCAGGTGACGGGCACACCACCTACACCCACCATCACAGCTACCACCCTCAGCCTCTGCTCCGGCGCTACTGATACGCTGGACGCCGGTGCGGGCTACAGCAGCTATGCCTGGAGCAATAGCCTCGGCACTGCTCAGAAGGCATATCCTACCGCAGCGGGTACCTATACCGTCACCGTGACCAATGGCGTCTGCTCAGGCTCTGCCTCTGTCGTGATCTCTGCCGGCCAGGCACCTGCTACGCCTACCGTTTCGCCGTCAGGCAGTGTAGCCATCTGCTCCGGCAGCAGCGTGACGCTGACCAGCTCTACGGCCTCTACCTATCACTGGACCGGTGGTCAGACCACTCCGTCTATCTCTGTATCTGCGGCAGGTTCCTATGCCGTGACCGTGACCAGTGCGGGCCGCTGTGGCACAGCATCGTCTACCGCTACGACCATCACCGTGACTACTACACCGGTAGCAGGTGTGTCTCCGGCGGGTCCGGTCATCATCTGTGGCAGCGGCAGCCAGGTACTCACAGCCTCCGGTACGGGCACCTACCAGTGGCTGAAAAACGGCGCACCGCTCTCCGGCCAGACCTCAGGCACCTACACCGCCACTACGGCAGGCTCATATGCAGTCGTGGTGAGCAACGGCAGCTGCTCAGATACCAGCACTGCGGTGAGCGTACAGATAGGTACCGCACTCAGCCCTACCATCACCACCCCTCATCTCTATCTCTGCTCCGGCGCTACTGATACGCTGGATGTGGGCACCGGCTACAGCTCCTACACCTGGAGCAATAGCCTCGGCAGCACACGCTACGCCTATGCTACTACAGCCGGTACCTATACCGTCACTGTGACCACGGGTGCCTGCTCCGGCACTGCTACCATCACGCTCACTGCGCAGGGTGCTACGCCTACGCCTACTATCGCTGCGGGTAGTGCTACTACCTTCTGTCAGGGCGGATCAGTGGTGCTCACCTCTTCCTCTGCCTCCGGCAATGTATGGAGCAGCGGAGCTACCACTCAGGCTATCACGGTGACATCCGGTGGCAGCTACACCGTGACCAATGACAATGGCTGCGGCGCAGCTACATCTGCCGCTACCGTCGTGACGGTCAATGCGATACCAAATGCCCAGATCACCCCTGCAGGTTCTACACTGATCTGCGGTGGCAGCACACAGACACTGACAGCTACACCTGCCGGATCCTATATATGGCTGGACGCCAATGGCCCTATCTCAGGCCAGACCGCCGCTACGTACTCAGCCGCTGCCAGTGGCAGCTACAGCGCCGTGGTGACGGTGAATGGCTGCTCTGATACCTCCAATGTGGCTACTATCTCAGTGAGTGGTACACCGCCTACACCTACTATCACTGCTACCGCCCAGACACTCTGCCCGGGCGCTACAGACACGCTGAATGTGGGCGCAGGCTACAGCAGCTATGCATGGAGTGGCAGCCTCGGTACAGCCTCTACAGCCACCGTGACCACCGGCGGCACCTATACTGTGACCGTAGCCAACGGCGTATGTGTGGGCACAGCTACCATTACTATCACACAGGGATCAGGTGCTACGGCACCTACTATCTCACTGCAAGGATCGCTGCACCTGTGCGGTACTGATAGCGTAGTACTGACATCTTCTGCTGCCTCCGGCAATGTCTGGAGCAACTCTGCTACCACGCAGTCTATCACCGTGAGCAATGCCGGTATCTATCATGTGACCGTAAATGGTGCCTGTGGCAGTGCTACATCGGCAGATGATACGGTCGTACACTTCAGCCTGCCGCTCGTGCAGATCAGCACCGATACAGGCTCATGCGTGGGAGATACGATCGTGCTCACCGCTGGCAATGACGGTACCTCCTACCTCTGGTCCAACGCCGCTACTACCAGCATGACCGCAGTGACTACTACCGCAGAGTACCGCGTATCAGTCACTAAAAACGGCTGTACCAGCACAGATAGTGTACATGTGGCCTTTGATCCTGCACCGGTGGCTACCTTCACGGTCAGCGGCAATGTCCTCACCGCCTCTGCAGGCAGCTCATGGCAGTGGTGGTACTCCAATGGCCCGCTGCCGGGCGCTACCTCTCAGACCCTCACAGTCACTCAAAATGGCCTGTATCAGGTGGTCGTCACGCAGGGCTACTGCGCTGCCATATCAGACACGCAGCGCATCACCGTGACCGGTATATCAGAGCTGGCCCGGAACCTGTATGTCTACATCTATCCTAATCCTACCCACCAGGCGGTGACCATCAGCTATAGCCTGCAGCACAGCCAGCAGATGGATATGTACCTGACCGATATGATGGGACGTACCGTATCTGTGCT
>JAFDYP010000061.1 GCA_018267355.1 Bacteroidota bacterium | reverse complement strand
GGTAATAAACTTCCAGTAAACGAACTGGGGAATAAATACGAGCAAAACAATGGCAATAAAAAGAGGCAGGAACCGGATATATTTCATCAAATACAAGAACCGCTGTCGCATATCTGACCATGACCACACAGAATAAAACATGGGATATATGAGCACTATGCCATTGGTAGGGCGCACTAAGGCCAGCAATGCAAAGGTAAGAGCAAAAAATATAATACGGCGTACTGAGAGTGCAGCGTACAGACCAGGAGTCTGATATACGATCAAGGCAATGAGAAAATAAGAAAAAACATGCGAATTGCCGGGATTAAATGATGTATACTGAATAAAGCTGGTCCCCATCCATATACAAAGCAGTGCGAGGAGGACGATCATATCTGAGAAATAGCTCCGCAATATCCTCCAGGATATATACAGGCCACCAGTGAGATATGATGCAATGGCGATAAGGAAAAGCAGCATGTATATCTCAGAAAAGCCATCAGGTGTATATCGCGCTGGCATAAGATGCGCCAGGCAGTGGCCCGCCAACCAAAACGGAAGGATTAGCAAGGCCTCTCCGCAGGTATACTTCGTATACACTTTTTGTGTACCAGGCCATTTCGGCAGGTATGGCTGTTGCGTTTCGGGTATGATCGTCTGCGATGGTATCCCCTCAAAGCCATGGTAGATGAATACAGCCGGAAGATAAATATAATAGCCCTCGGTATCCCATACAGCTATTTTGTAGTGCTGCGGTTTGTATTTACTTATCGAAATGAAAAGCGTAAATGCAAATACGAAAGCGAAAAAACCGTATGTCAATATTATCTTGAACCGGGCCATTTGTGTGCTATATCGTTATTGTTTATCACATACACAAACTCACTCATCATAATGGCGGTGGCGCCCCATATCACATACTTATCATAAAGGTATGCAGGTACTTCTACCTCCGTTTTCCCCATTACTTTGATACGTGTGGTAGAGCGGCTTTCTTCTTTCATGAAAAAGTCCAGCGGTATCTCTACGATCTCTGCCACTTCATATTCCTGCGGCGTGAAGTTTGCCGGTCCTCTCAGTACACCCACGGTGGGATACACCAGAAAATTGCTTGGAGGTATATATAGCTCACTCAGGGCTCCTATCACATTTACTGTCTCACGCTTCACGCCTATCTCTTCTTCCGTTTCTCTCAGGGCAGTATAGGTGATATCCATATCGCCTTCTTCCCTCTTTCCTCCCGGGAAACTCATCTGCCCGCTGTGCGTGCCATTATATTCTTTGCGCAGCGTGAAGACCACCGTGTATCTCTCGGGTGTAGGGTTGATCAAAAGGAGAACGCCACCGATGCGCGGATTAAATTTCATCACCTCCTCGGCAGTATAGTCGGGCCTGTATCCCGGCGCCATCAGAAACTGTGCTTCCTTGCCGGGCAGAGGCCGCCTCAGAGCTGCCTCTATATCAGAAATGTCCATTTTCTTTTATTTCTCCAATATTCTTAAATTCGCCTTCCCTCATAAAAGGTGAAGTTAATGCAATCAAGATTTATCACAGCAGGCATTTTGAAAGACGAGACCGACGTGGTGCTGGCATACGAGCTCAAGGAGACCGAGTTTCGCCTGGACCTGCATGTCATTCCCAGAAAGGCGCTGAGCAAAGAAGCGTATGAAAAACTCAGTACAAACTGGGTGAGCGGAGAAGCGTTTGAGTTTCCTGAGGGGACAGAACTGATCAACCCTGACATCAATGCCGACAGCATCCTGCCCGATCAGATCAAATCTGACAAGACAGGCGAGATACGCCATAAGCAAAACGAATGGGCCGTACAGCTACTCACCAATAAGCTGTGGGAGAGCTACCTGATAGAGCTGGACAAGCTCAAAAAACGGGCAGCAGAATTGGCGCACTATGACAAGTCACTGTTTGATGATGCCAAGTCATACTGGGAGCGCGTGCTGGAGCATAAGAAAGAACGCAACATCACTCAGGAGCGCCTGGACAAGATAAAGGAAGATGTCAATGCCATCTTTGAGCAACTCAAAACCTTCCGCAAGACGGAAAGCGCTGAGTTTGAAAAAGGGTCTAACGGCATCCGCGAGCAGATAGTAGAGAAGCTAAACCAGATCAAGGCCAAAGCTGATGAGAAGGCAAACTTCAAAGCACTACATGATGAGATCAAGGCGCTACAAAATGAATATCGCAGCCAGCGCCTGCTCAAGTCTGACGAGACCAGCGTGCGCAAGGCCTATGATGATGCATTCCACTACATCAGCGAGCAGCGCAATAAGTACTTCTCTGACAAGTTTGAGTCTCGTATCTCAGGCCTGAAAGATGTCATAGCTAAAATGGAAAAGGGCCTGGAGCGTGACCGCAAGGATCTCGACTACTTCACGAAAAAGGCCGAGAGCCCGCGCATACAGTCGCTGGAGCTACAGCTCCTGAAAGTACGCCTGCGCCAGATCAAGGAGACTATCACCTCCAAGGAGGATAAGCTCAAGGACATCCACAAGACACTTGACAGCATCCTGAAGCAAGCCAGCAAGTCTGGCAAGGCTGACAAGGGCACCAAAGAAGGCAGTGATGAAAAATCAGAACAGCCATCCGAGCCTGCTACAGATGCTCCGGTATCAGAAGAGCAAACAGGTGCACCTGCGCCGGATGCCGCTCCGGAGGCACCCTCTGAGCAATAAGTATCAGATCTCATAAAAGTGAAAGCCCTTAAGATGACTAAGGGCTTTTATTTTTCGCTAAGGATACGTCCTATTTAGCTACAGTGATCCTGGCTACAGCCAGGGTCTGATTAGCAGTATTCACTATCTGCACGGTATAATAGCCCGCATCTACACTACTCAGGTCCAGCACAGACTGCTGAGCACTCAGAGCAGTAGCGCTCACCATGCGGCCCTGCATATCGTAGACACGTACCTCGCCACCTATGATCTGACTGCTCCCGGTGATATAGAGTTTATCCTTCGCAGGATTAGGATAGACGCTCACAGAGGCATCGGCCCCTATGGCAGAGATACCGGTGGTACAATTAAGTATATAGAAGCGCAGTAATGATGCCCGCGCGGTACATCCGTTATTATCCGTATAAGTATACGTCAGTGTCTTATTGCCGGTAGATGCATTAGCAGGATAGAAGATACCCTGCCTCACCCCGTTGCCTGTGTAGGTGCCTCCAGCTGGACTGCCTCCAGTCAGTTCTAGCGGTGCATCACTATTGCATAGCGTATCGAGATACCCGGTGAAGGTCACAACGGGCAGCGGATTGACAGTCAGTGTGATCGTATCTGATACCCAGAGTGCATGATTGTGAGTGACGAGTACATTGTACTGGCCCGAGGTATTCACACGGATCTTGTAGGTAGTATAGGGCAGCATCACACCATCGCGAAACCACACATAGCTATCACCCGCTATCTCATCGGTACGGATAGCTATCGTATCTCCCTCGCACCTGACCTGATCTGTCTTAGGGAAAAGATAAGCCTTGAAGATCGTATCATATCCTACGAAGCGCATATTATCCATCCACAGCTGGCCACCGAGCACACCCTGACCAAAGGTCGTAGCGCTCGACTCTACTTGCATCTTCAGCGTATCAGGATTGAGTGCAGAGTAATACGTAATCTTGGCCTTGATAGTAGAGAAGTTATTGGTTGGATTGAGATTGATACTCGCAGACCCCACGGTCACCGTACCATCATGAGCGGTAGCATGTGTCAGGTTTACGATCACCGTGCCGTGATCCTGTCCTGACGGCAGCTTATATTTATACGTAAACTCAATAGAATCCGGCCTGTCAGTGTAGGCTACTCCACCCAGTGTCACCTGAAAGGAAGTCAGCCCCTGCGGCGTGAGCCCATAATTGCCGATAGACATGGAGCCGGCAAAAGTAATATCACCTACCAGGGGAAAGGAAACCCCCTTGGTAGTAAGCAGAGCCGAAGAAGAGCCGGAGGCCACATTTGCGGGATCTGTCTCCTGTACTACCAGGTTCTGAGACTGCAGGTTAAAAGGGAGTACCGTGAGCACGTCATCTATGGTCTTCCACCGTGTCGGATTCTGAGCACCATTCAGAGAGGTCCAGGTCTCAAAATCACCATTGGGGATCTGTGTCTGCGCCTTGGCGGATAAAACAAATGCACTGAGAAACAAAAAGGTATACACTTTTATCATGCAAAAAGGATTTACTGCTAAAATAATCAGGTTTTGATATTCCTCGCTTATAATTCATCTAACATATGTCAGCTCCCGGTATCTGCCGGCCTACCTCAGGTCCACCACTTTTGCGCCGGGATATTTCTTAGCATCGCAGACAAAGAATTCATCACTGAGGTTGGCGGCGCTATTGAGCTTATTGATCTTATAGATGTAGCGCACCCCTGACTTTTCGTAGATCTTGGATTCTATCACATCATTGGTCGCATCATCCACTGCTACATCTATTTTGAAATAAGAGACCTTCCTATTCTGCGGCGCCAGCTCTATGACCGTTACATTTTTACCGCCAAAGGTTTTCTTCTCTTTGATCTGATAGCTATAGCCCTCTTTGTACACAGAAAATATCTTGGTCGGTGAGAATGTCTCCTGGCTTTCTTCGTAGTCGTTTACCTGTATCTCTTTCGTCTTGGGATTGTAGCTCCAGATGGTTTTACCATCGCAGTAGATGTCTACACCATTCATAGCTATCTTAAACTTGTTGCCTTTCATCCAGAGCTTTCCATTGTCATTACTGGTATACTTGCTGTCTGCCTCATCGGGTTTCAGCTTAGGCCTGATAGTGGTGAGCGTAAAGTCTACATCTACACTCTTGAAAGACCTGAAGCGGGCCGTAGCTTTCTCTAAAAGCGCTCCTGCCTCAGGGTCAGCCACAGCACTGCCCTGCTGCTGAGCATAACTCATGACAGCTATCAATGCAAAGGCCCAAATAGAAAATAGCTTCTTCATAAAGTATTTTGAAACGGAATAGTCAAAGGCTGCGCCAAAAATAGAAGAATAGCCAGCCACAGAGGTGTGCCGACTATTTGTTGTATTTTTTTATCAACCTTTCAGCTTTTGTAAATACTGGTCCAGCTCTACCTCGGTCTTAAATTTGACCTCGCGAGCCTTGCTGCCCAGGTTCTCACCTACTATACCGGCCTCCTCCAGCTGGTCCATCAGGCGGCCGGCACGGTTGTAGCCCAGCTTGAGCCGGCGCTGTATGAGAGAGGTAGAGCCCATCTGGTTTTGTACGATGATACGGGCTGCATCCTCAAAGAGGCCATCCTTTTCGCCATCTATGAAGAAATCCTCCCCTCCGGCATTCTTATCATTCGGATCTATGTACTCAGGTAGCTGAAATGCCTCATGATAGCCCTGCTGATGGCTGATAAAGTCTCTCACCCGCTCTACCTCCGGCGTATCTACGAATCCGCACTGCAGGCGTATCATATCGCTGCCCTGAGACAGGAGCATATCACCGCGGCCTATCAGTTGTTCCGAGCCACCTGCATCCAGGATGGTACGGGAGTCGATCTTTGATGTTGTTTTAAAGGCGATACGCGCAGGGAAGTTGGCCTTGATCGTACCTGTTATGATATTGACCGATGGGCGCTGTGTAGCGAGTATCAGGTGGATACCGATGGCACGTGCCAGCTGCGCCAGACGGGCTATAGGCATCT
Organism: Bacteroidota bacterium; assembly: GCA_018267355.1. Classification (GTDB taxonomy): domain Bacteria; phylum Bacteroidota; class Bacteroidia; order Chitinophagales; family LD1; genus UBA1941. The sequence goes on along the minus strand of JAFDYP010000061.1, from coordinate 607 downwards.
CTACTTCCTTGCCCGCTGTCATGATCAGATCGGCAAACTCATCCACCACCAGCACGATATACGGCAGGAACTTATGCCCGTTCTGCGGGTTCAGTTGCCTATTGGTGAATTTGTGGTTGTACTCTTTGATATTGCGCACCTGTGCCTTCTTCAGCAGGTCATAGCGTTGGTCCATTTCGATGCAGAGCGCATTGAGCGTAGTCACTACCTTCTTGGTGTCTGTGATGATCGCATCCTCTTCATTAGGCAGCTTCGCGAGGAAGTGCTTCTCCAGCATTTCGTACAGGCTGAGCTCCACCTTCTTCGGATCCACCATGATGAATTTCAGTTGCGATGGATGCTTTTTGTAAAGCAGTGATACGAGGATCGAGTTGATACCTACTGACTTGCCCTGCCCTGTAGCACCCGCCATTAGCAGGTGTGGCATCTTGGCCAGGTCAGCCACTATGATCTCGTTAGAGATAGACTTGCCCAGGCAGATAGGCAGGTCTGCCGTTGAGTTTTGAAATTTCTCAGAGGCCAGCAGTGAGCGCATGCTCACGACCTCCTTATTTTAATTCGCCACCTCTATACCGATGGTTCCCTTGCCCGGTATAGGCGCTATGAT
>JAFDYP010000619.1 GCA_018267355.1 Bacteroidota bacterium | reverse complement strand
GTCGCGCTGAAGCGGTTGATCTTGATATAGCCTGTAGTCGCATCTACCATGTAGCCAGCGTCTATGCTAAAGAGCGGTATTTTGTCACGCTTGATATTAAATACCTTGAGGCCCTTCTCGCCACTGCGCAGGATGCTCACGCGCACAGTCGTACCGCCGGGGCCGCGCAGTTTGTGTATCACATCCTCGTTCTTGATCTTGGTGCCTGCTACGGTCGTGTCGTTGATCTTTATGATCCTGTCGCCCGCGTGGATACCGACCAGCTCTGACGGGCCGCCGCTGATGGCAGAGACCACCGTGATCGTATCCTGCACGAGAAAGAACTCGATACCCACGCCCTCAAAGTTGCCCTCCAGGCTTTCATTGGTCTGCTCCAGGTCTTTCTTTGGGATATAGACAGAGTGCGGGTCCAGTGTGGTGAGCATCTTCTCGATGGCATTGTCCTCCAGCTGCTCAGTATTGACGGTGTCCACATATTTCAGCTTGATGAAGCTGATGATGTCGTCCAGCTTGTCATACTTGCCGCTGCCTTTGGCCAGGGGTACCCGCTTGCCGCTGGTCACATGGGCTACGACGAAACCCATCAGCACACCAAACACGATCAGCAGGGCATATATCAGCGGGGCAAAGGGATTAGAGCTGCGGCGCGGCTCGCCCGGCTTGTAGCTCTGGTAGTCTTTAAATTCGTCCATCGTATCTTTTAGAGGCGCTAAAAATAGTATAGATTTTCAAAGCGTGTGCCATAGTTTTTGTGGAAAGCCCCGTGGTGCCGCATCTGTCTATATATGATCTGGACGCACAGTCCCGTTATAAATTGCGACAACGATGAAGACACGCTCGATTTTAGCATTAATTGGTTTAGCGGCCACGCTGACGGGCTTTTGCCTGCCTTGGGTAGATTTTTATGGTCTCACCTCAGGCTTGCGGGCCGTTATCCTCTGCTGGCCCAGCTTTAGCAGCGGCCCTCTTCATTGGCTCAATGCGCTATCACTCCTTGCCTTATTGCCTATAGCTGCCCTGGCAGTAGCTGCTGGTCTCATATACCACTACCGCCGTGTTTATACCATTCTCCTTTTGGTGTTCATAGATGCATTGGCGTTGGCAGCACTTTGGGCCATTACGGGCTTTACTTTCTGGCACCAGATTTTATATGGCTATGTGGTCATGCTGGCTGGTATCCTCTTATTACATATTGCCACTTTCATCAGGGATCGTGCCTGGTAGCTTTGTGAATATCTATGTGGCAGAAATTAGCTTATTTTACTCATATTTGCATCGAAGTATTGAGTCTCCCCTTAGGTCGTAGATCCCAATGTAATAGGGAGAGATTTAGAGGGCCCTCACCCTCTGCCTTCTATGCCTGCCTGACGGTAGGCAGGTGGTTCAAAATTGTATTCCGCATTCATTCTGTAAATTCTAAAATCCTGCAAATTCTGATTCAGAAATTGCATTAAAGCCTCTCCTTCGGAGAGGTTTGGAGAGGTCGTATTTCTTTCACTCTAAATATAAACACCTATGTCAGCCCCTGCCGGAAACGACAACGCGTCCAAATGGACCCACGACCAAACCATGCTCAAACTCGACCAGATCGAGCAGATCGCCCTCGATGAATTTGCCATTACACTCACCCTGACCCACGCCCTGCTGCGCGCAAAGTGCTACAAGCAGCTCTGGAGCTACTGGAAAAAGAAATGGGAAAGCGATGGCGATATCATGGACCGTATCTACTACATCGAGCAGATCTTTATGCATAAGCTGGAAGATGGTGCTCTCTTCAAGAGGCTGAACGCCTCCACCTGCCATTTCATTTTGAAAAACAACTATGGCTACAATGCCAAAGATGAAAATGAGCTACCTGCGCACCTGCGCCATGAGTTTGCGCCGGAGGTAAAAGAAAAAGCCTTCTCCGGTTCAAAATCAAAAAAGGATAATGGCGAAGAGCCTTATACTCAGGCAGAACTGGACTATATCAATGATCCGGCTTACACGGATTTTAGCGACCGCGAGACGGACGATGATCAGATGAAATGGTTTCGCGCCGACGCCCGCAAATATCCGCACCTCTACACCGCCAAAATCCCCGTCCGCGGCAACTATATCAAGATAGCCGAAGACCTTTATTCTCCGATATAGTCAAAAAGAGCAAAGAATCCGGCTGTTGAAGCCCTCTCCTTTGGAGAGGGTTGGGAGAGGTGTGTTATTCCTCTATCGCCCTATCTATCAGCCCCTGTGGTAGTTGCTTGGTAGCCTTCACTCCTAGCTTCTTCATATTCTCAGCGCGGCGGACGAGGTTGCCCTTGCCGTCGTAGAGTTTGTTCATGGCTTCGCCGTAGGCTTTTTTGCTGTCGTCCATCAGCTTGCCTACTTTGATCAGGTCTTCTACAAATCGGTCGAACTTATCATACAGATCACCACCCTGGCGCGCTATTTCGAGCGCGTTTTGGTTTTGGTATTCCTGCTTCCAGACATTGCTGATGGTGCGGAGTGTGGCCAGCAGGGTAGTAGGGCTCACGAGGATCACATTCTTGTCAAAGGCATCGTTGTACAGCTCGCTGTCATGAGAAATAGCCAGAGAGAAGGCTGACTCTATCGGCACAAAGAGCAGCACAAAATCCGGCGAACCGATATTGTAAAGGTTCTGGTAGTTCTTGCCGCTGAGGCCCTTCACATGGGAGCGGAGTGAGGCGATGTGCTCTTTCAGTTGCAGTTCATGTGTGGCGGCATCATCATCCAGCGCGCTGGTATAGCGCTCATAGGCTATCAGGCTCACCTTAGAGTCTACGATGATGTTCTTGCCATCGGGCAGGCGCACGATCACATCGGGCTGCAGGCGGCTGCCATCCTCCAGCGTGAAGCTCTGCTGCACATCATACTCGCGGCCCTTGGTTAGCCCGGAGCGCTCGAGTACTTTCTCCAGTATGAGCTCACCCCAGTTGCCCTGCTTCTTGGTATCGCCTTTCAGTGCGCGGGTCAGGTTGAGGGCTTCTTCGCTCATGCGCTTATTCATATCCGCCATGATGCGGAGCTGCTCGCGCAGGGCGCTGCGTTCTTTCTCGGACTCATTGTGCGTGTCATTCACCCGCTTCTCAAAGTTCTGTATCCTGTCACGCAGCGGGTCCAGTATGTTGCGCAGCTGCGTCTCATTCTGCTCGGTAAACTTGCGGCTCTTATCGTCCAGTATCTTATTGGCCAGGTTCTCAAACTCTTTGGTAAAGCGGGATTGGAGGTCCTCCAGTTGCACCTTCTGCTCAGCTAGTTTGTCTATCAGGTTGCCGTTTTCAGACTGCAAGGAGGCGAGTTTGATCTGGAGGCTTTCGCTCTTGCTGCGCTCCTGGGCAGTCTCGGTGCGGATGGCTTCTATGTCGCGGCGCAGGCTGGCATGTACAGCCTCTGCGGCGCGGAGCTTCTCCTCAGACATGGCCTCAGCCGCGCGCAGTTTCTGCTCAAATACTGCCTCCGCTGCTCGGAATTTTTCATCCGACAGGAGCTGCGCACTGTTGTCATTCTTTCTGCCAAAAGCAAGGTAACCGATCACTGCGCCGAGCGCCACACCTATGATGAGGAAGAGGATATAGGAAAGCATTTTCTAAATGTATCTATTGATCAAAAGTATGAGTAAAAATAGGAGAAATAGCGGGCGGCATATGCTTTGTGGATAGTTTCCTGATGTGGCTGACTTTTCTATCCTTTGCATCATGGCTCCGATCACTGACGATATATTTGAGAATACCGAGGTAGCTTTCGCTCACAAGACTGACGCAGAACTCCAGAAGGCCAAGTGGCTCTTCTCCCTCATAGGCAATAATAAACTGGTAGGCATAGGCACGGGCCTGGCCGGGCTCGCACTGAAACTGCACCTGCCTATCTCACCCATCTTCCGCCTCACGGTGTATGATCACTTCTGTGGCGGCGAGACCTTTGCTGAGTGCAAGAAGACGATAGCTAAACTCAAGAAGAGTGGCGTCTATGCCATGCTGAATTATGGTGTAGAGCTGAAGGAAGAGGAGGAGGACTTTGACAAGACGATAGAGAAGAATATCGAGGCGATAGAGTTTGCTGGCAAGAATAAGGATGTAAAGGTGCTTTGCATCAAGATCACGGGCTTCGGGCGCTTTGGCTTGTTTGAGAAGATACAGGCGGGAGGCAAGCTGACCAAAGAGGAGGAGCAGGAACTCGAAAGAGTAGTAGCCCGCTTTGACAAGGTCTGCAAGGCCGCTGTAAAAAATGATGTAGCGGTCTATGTAGATGCTGAGGAGAGCTGGATACAAGACCCGCTGGACGCCATGACCGAAGAGATGATGGCCAAGTACAATACGAAGAAAGCTATCGTCTATAATACTTTCCAGCACTACCGCCACGACAGGTTGAAGTACCTGAAGCAGCAGCTTTCTGCTGCGCAGAAAGGTGGCTACACCCTCGGCGCAAAGCTGGTGCGCGGCGCCTACATGGAGAAGGAGAGGGCTCGTGCCGCAGAGATGGGCTACCCCTCGCCTATACATGCAGACAAGGCCGGCGTGGATAAGGACTATGATGCAGCAGTCAACCTCTGCCTGGATCATATAGATAGCGTGTCAGTCTGTGTGGCCTCTCACAGCGAGGAGTCAAATCTGAAAGCGATCAAAAACATAGACCGCAAGGATGTGAAGCGTGACCATACGCATATCCTCTTCTCCCAGCTCTACGGCATGGGAGATAATATCACCTTCAACCTCGCTGCCGGAGGCTTCAACGCCTGCAAGTACCTACCCTACGGCCCGGTGAAAGATGTGATACCCTACCTGATCCGCCGCGCTCAGGAGAATACCTCTGTAGCTGGCCAGACAGGCCGCGAGCTGGACCTGATACAGCGGGAGATAAAGCGGAGGAGGAGATAATTTTTACCGCAAAAGCGCGGAAACGCAAATGCTAAGTGATATAAAGATATCATGGACTGAGAAGGTCTGCTGATAGTTATCTTGTCTCTCGTGAAACCACAAAATATTTCGGCTCTGGGAAATAAAAAGGGCCGATCAGTTTTGCTGACCGGCCCGGTACCGCGGGCGGGAATCGAACCCGCACGACCTTTTAGGGTCAAGGGATTTTAAGTCCCTCGTGTCTACCGGTTCCACCACCACGGCTGCTATCTGATAGACAGAAAAAAGCTGCCTGCCTTTTGATGGACAGGCAGCTTTTTGTAAAGTTGAATATTAATACCTGTAGTGCTCAGACTTGTATGGGCCGGCTACAGTCACGCCGATGTACTCGGCCTGGTCAGCATCCAGTTTGGTCAGCTTCGCGCCTATCTGTGCGAGGTGCAGGAATGCTACCTTCTCATCCAGGTGCTTAGGGAGTACATATACCTTGTTCTCATACTTTTCGCTATGCAGCCACAGCTCTATCTGAGCCAGGGTCTGGTTGCTGAATGAGTTGCTCATCACAAATGATGGGTGGCCCATAGCGCAGCCGAGGTTCACGAGGCGGCCTTCCGCCAGTACGATCACCTGCTTGCCATCTATGGTGTAGATATCTACCTGAGGTTTTACTGTATCCTTGGTATTGCCATAGTTCTTATTGAGCCAGGCCATGTCGATCTCATTGTCGAAGTGGCCTATGTTGCACACGATAGCCTTATCCTTCATGGCCTTGAAGTGGCGGTCACGGATGATATTGATATTGCCTGTGGCAGTCACGAAGATATTAGCGCGTGTCGCTGCCTCCTCCATAGTCACCACCTCAAATCCGTCCATCGCAGCCTGCAGGGCGCAGATAGGGTCGATCTCCGTCACGAGGACACGGGCACCGGCACCGCGGAGAGACTCAGCAGAGCCCTTGCCTACGTCACCGTAGCCGGCTACTACTGCCACCTTGCCGGCCATCATCACGTCAGTAGCGCGGCGGATAGCGTCTACCAGAGACTCCTTGCAGCCGTACTTATTGTCAAATTTAGACTTGGTAACAGAGTCGTTTACATTGATGGCAGGCATAGGTAGGGTACCCTTGCGCATACGCTCATAGAGGCGGTGTACGCCTGTCGTAGTTTCCTCAGAGAGGCCTTTGATACCCGGTATCAGCTCAGGGTAGCGGTCCAGTACCATATTGGTCAGGTCACCACCGTCGTCCAGGATCATATTCAGCGGCTCGCCACCTTCAAAGGCACGGAGCGTCTGCTCTATACACCAGTCAAATTCTTGTTCGTTCTGTCCCTTCCAGGCGTACACAGGTATGCCGGCAGCAGCGATAGCAGCAGCGGCGTGGTCCTGTGTAGAGAATATATTGCAGGAAGACCAGGTCACCTCAGCGCCGAGGGCCTTCAGCGTCTCGATCAGCACAGCTGTCTGGATGGTCATGTGGAGACAGCCGGCTATGCGGGCACCTTTCAGGGGCTGTTTAGGGCCGTATTCTGCACGGATAGCCATGAGGCCCGGCATCTCAGCCTCAGCCAGTTGGATTTCTTTGCGACCCCACTCGGCCAGTTTGATATCTTTTACCTTGTACTTCAGTGTTTCTGTAGTTGCTGACATAAATCATTTTTGATTGAGGCGCAAATATAGCGAAAAAGTCGCTAAAGACCAGCGCTGTGTGGGTAAGGTGTGAATAGTCCAACAAGGACTCAGCTCACCAAGCCGTCAAAACCGCTCCGGGAAATAGAGACGCAGAAGCCCCTCCAGGCTGTCCATGTCCAGCGGCTTCTGGTGGTATCCATGCGATCCTCCCACAGCGCGGATCCTCTTCTCATCGTCCGGATTGAGCGAGCTGGTGAGCACTGTGAGGACGGCAGTATCTTTCTGATCGAAATCGGCTTCCTTGTACCGTGACAGAAACTCCCAGCCATCCATGACAGGCATATTGAGATCCAGCAGGATGAGATCAATATGGGGTTTAGGCTCGGGGGAGAGCAGGTATTCCAGCGCCTCGCGACCATTGCCTTTGATCACGACCTCGTCTGCACACTCCAGCTTGTTGATCAGGATCTGGTGTAGCCAGTTGGTGGCTTTATCATCATCTATGAGCAGGATGCAGCTCAGTTTTTCCTTCATCGGGGATCTTGGGGTTGATCAGGTATTGAGTGTAAAACAGATCTTGGTGCCATTAGGTTCGTTGGGTTCTATCCATATCGAGCCGTTATGCATGTCTACTATCTTTTTGGCATAAGCCAGTCCGATGCCAGACCCTGCAAAGGCCTCCTGGCTATGCAGCCGCTTGAACATAATAAAAACCTTTTCATAATCTTCGGGTGCTATGCCTATGCCGTTATCCGCTACACAAAATGCCCAGGTCTGGCCCCGCATGCCTGCAGAGATATGAATGCGCGGTGTGGTGCCCGTAGTCTGAAATTTGATCGCATTGCTCAATAAGCTCTGTAGCAGCTGGCGCAGCTCTACCGGGTAGGCAGCTATCACCGGCATATCCTGATAGGTGATGCGGGCTCCGGACGTGACGATGATCTGGTGCATATCTGTCATGACCGACCTGAGAAGGTCAGTCATATTGACCTGCGCCGGTGAGCGGTACTGGCCTATCCTGGCGTAGTGCAGCAGGGCATGGATCAGCCCCTTCATACGGCCTACAGACGTCTGTATCTGGGTCAGGTAGGCATTGCCCATATCGTCCAGGGCTGCGCCATAGTCTGTCTCCAGCAGATAGGCAAAACTTCCCACTGTATTGAGCGGCTCAGAGAGGTCATGCGAGGCCACGTAGGCGAACTGTTCCATCTCTTTATTGCGCGCCTCCAGCTGGTGCATGCGGCGGTCCATCTCCTCGCGGCGCAGCCGGTCCGTGAGGTCATAGGTCACCTTGCAGTAGCCACTGATAGCGCCCTGCTCATCCCGCAGGGCAGTGATGGTCACATGACCCCAGAAGAGGCTGCCATCGCGCCGCATCCGCCAGCCTTCGTGCTGTACATGGCCCCGATCAGCAGCCTCGGCCAGGTAGGTCTCCGGTAGCTGGCGCTGCTGGTCCTCATCTGTGTAGAAGGTACGGAAATGACGCGCTATGATCTCCTCAGGCTGCCAGCCTTTGATCTGTATAGCGCCCTTATTCCAGCTCTGTATATGGCCTGTAGCGTCCAGCAGGATGATAGCATATTCTTCTACGCTGTCGATCATCTGCTTGTAATGATAGTCAGTGGTCATGCCGGGTCATGAGTTTAATACCTCCAGGAGAGGTAGATGGTACGGCTATAAAAATCGCAAGGTTTTACTTCAATATTCTATGACTGTGGTCATGAAGTACAAAGAGTATAGCTACTATAAAGATAAACCTGGCAGCCAGCTATGGGCTAGTTGGCAGTAAACTTATACCCCACACCGCGGATACTGTGAAAGAACTCCGGATTGCGGGCATCTTTCTCAAAGTACTTGCGGAAGGCAAGGATAAAGTTGTCTATCGTGCGGGTAGATGGGTAGACATCATAGCCCCATACATACTGGAGGATATGCTGGCGGGAGACCACGGAGTTCTGGCGGTCTATCAGCAGCTTGAGGAGGGAGATCTCTTTTTTGGTCAGCTCGTATTCCTTGCCGCCTATGCCTTTGGCTTTGTAGGTGATAAAGTTGACCTCATTGTCGCCAAACTTGTAGGTCTTGAGGTCTTTGCTTTCCTGCGTACCTTTCATGCTGTGCTTTACCAGCACCTTCACGCGCAGGAGCAGCTCCTCCAGGTTGAATGGCTTGGCCAGGTAGTCATCGGCACCGAGGCGCAGGCCATTGACGCGGTCCTGGCTGGTATCCTTGGCTGTGAGAAATATGATCGGCGTGTCGGTATCATGCAGGCGGATCTTTTCACAGACCGCAAATCCATCCATCTCAGGCAGCATCACATCCAGGATGATGAGGTTGAACCTTTGTGTCTCGGCTTTTTTGATAGCAGTGGTGCCGGTGTCTGCTACTTCTACTTCAAAGCCTTCCAGCTCAAGATTGAGCTTGATGGCTTCTTGTAAATGTTCTTCATCTTCTACGAGGAGTATACGCGATATCATAGTGTATGTAGGTTTGGTGTGTAGCAAAATCGCTTATGTAATATTACCGACAAAATCAGACAGATGTGTCACGGCATTGTAAAACGTTTCGGCAATGAATATATTATTTGACGAAGGGTATGATTGATACCTGCCTGT
>JAFDYP010000618.1 GCA_018267355.1 Bacteroidota bacterium | reverse complement strand
ATCCACTGCAAAACTGCCGGACTTGAAGAGCAGCTTGTCAGACAGTGATACATACACTTTGCCATCTTTCTGGGTCACCTTCAACTCATCACTGGCAAATCCGGTGAGTGCATCCGTGATCTTCTTCTTGAGGTCGGCCAGCGCTTCTTCCTTGCGCGCTATGGAGGCTTCCAGGTCCTTTACCCTTTTCTCGCGCTCTTTCAGAGCGTCAGACAGCCTTTGTAGTTCGGCCTGCTTATCGTTTAGGGTTGCTTCTTTTTCTGCCAGGGCCAGGCTCAGCTTTTCTTTGTCTTTGCTTGATGATTTACTCAGGTCCTGGTATTGATTTTTCAGGCTTTCGTACAGTTTATTGGCATCTTCATTGGCCTTGGTGAGCCGGTCTTTTTGCTCAGACAGGGTGAGATTCTTGTTTTTCAGGTCGGCTACCTCGCCATTCAGTTTGCTGATCTGGTCATTCAGGTTAGCTATATCGGCATTGGCCTTATCCAGCTTCTCATTGCAGTCGCGCTTTTCCGCCATGCTCTTCTTGGCCAGGGCTTCTTGCTCATCAAACTTCTTTTTTGATACTAAACAAGATGATAAACTTACTGTTATGATTGCAAAACTAATTAAATACGTTATTTTTTTCATGGACGGATAATGTTTGTGCTAAACTATGCATCCTCGCTATCCCGCACCACGTCTATCTTGCACCCATTTACTGTGGATTGTCCTTGATTTAGGTAAATGGTTTTTTGGGCGGAGTTTTTCATGTCAAAATTTGACAAATAGGCATAAAAAGATAATTTTACGGACTAGACATACCACATTTTTGTGGTACTATACCCTTTTCACCTTGTAAGCAATGAAGAAAACCCTACTCCTGATCGCAGCATCTGTCGCACTCTCAGCGGCTTACGCTCAAACTTTCTACAATAACGGCGCACCTGTGGCTGTCACTACCGGCGGTGTGATGATCGTCAAGTCTGACAATATCACTACAGGCTCCGGCTCTCTGGAAAATGCAGCCTCCGGCTCGTTCAAAAATGCCGGTACCGTGGTCATCGAGGGTAGCTTTGTCAATACCCTCGGCACCGCGGATGGTTCCGGTACCAGTACAGGCAAATACTTTGTGCAGAAGGACTGGATCAATAATGCCACCTGGAATGCGGATCAGTCTTGGGTCACACTCTACGGTACCGATCAGAATATATCAGGCACCAGCCCAAATACTTTTTACAACCTGACCGACTCGACACCTATCGGCCTCGGTACCAAGCGCCAGACAGATGGAGACGTGACGGTGACCAACTCGCTCTGGCTCTCCGGCTCTGAACATGCCACGGCATCCTACTGGCTCAATGTGACCAATAGCGACCCTGCCGCCATCGTGCAGAATACTGTAAACACAGGTTTTGTGAGCAGCACTGCAGGAGGCCGCCTGGTGAGAAACACAGATCAGAAAGCAGAGTATATCTTCCCTACAGGTGTGAATGATGGCGGTACTGCCAAGATCCGCGAGGCATCAGTAGTGCCGGCCAATACCCAGGCCAGGTATTATAAAGTGCGCTACGCAGAGAATGTACCTACTACCTCTACCACCTCTGATGACGGCTATGACACGCTGAAAAAATCTGGTGGTATCAGTCAGGTGAATGACGTATTCTATCACATTGTAGATGCTTCTGACAATTCTCCTGCAGATCTCTCTATCTTCTCAGACCAGATCGCAGATGGCCCATGGGCCTCTATCGGTGTCTGGACTGGTACACCTGCTCAGTGGGCCAATATGCAGCAAGTGGTGGCTACCCCGGGCCAGGCAGGTTCAGGCCGTATCAAGTTTACCAAGAGCGCCTGGACACCGGCGGTCAATGATTCGGTATTTGCTCTCATAGACACCATTCCTATCAAGAGGGACTTTACTTTCCCTACAGCCTTCCTGCCTGGTGGCGTGGGTGTGCCGGTAGAGAATACCTACTTCACCATTATCAATCAGGGTGATATCGTGATGCTGGATGAGCTGAGCGTATTCAACCGCTGGGGTGAGATGGTATTTGATAGCAGGCGCGATGGCACAGACAAATGGGATGGCCAGTATCATGGCAAGCTGCAGGATCAGGGCAACTATGTGTATCTGGCCAAAGTGCGAAACAAGCAGACCAATAAACTCTATCCTACTGTGACTGGCAATGTGGCCCTGATCTGGTAAACCCCATCTGAAAACCCTAAACCTAAAACCAAAAGAGAAACTTGATAATGAAGAAACTTTATTTAGCCACCATCACAGTCCTTGCCTTCCTCACAGCGGGAGCACAGGACATGCACTATACACAGTTTTACAATACGCCACTCACTACCAATCCTGCCCTCACGGGTGTAGTGCCAGGTAGCTACAGGGTAGGTGCTATCTATAGAAATCAATGGTTCTCCGGTGTCAATAACGGCTTTTTCAACTCACCCTATCAGACCCCATCTATATCCTTTGATATGCCTATCGCCCTCGGCACAGGAGGCAAGGATGTAGTAGGTGTAGGTGCATATGTGCTCTATGATGCTGCTGGTGCCAGTTCTTTCCAGACCTTCAGCCTGGTGGCTTCCGGCTCTTATATCCGTCACCTTAGTCCTAATCATCAGCTGTCCATAGGGCTTCAGCTAGGCTACACACAGACTGGCTACAAAAATCCTCAGTTTGCCAGCCAATATCAGGGCAATGAGTTTAACCAGAATATCGCAAGCGGTATCAACCTCCAGCCAAACGTAAAGTACGCTAACCTCAATGTCGGCCTTCTCTATTATGGCAAGCTGACCAGCAAGATCGCCTTGTATCTCGGTGGTACTATTTTTAATACTGCTGTACCGAAATATAACCTGGCCACTACGACAGAGAAAAAGACGCTCTACCTCCGTGGCAATATCTCCGGTGGTCTTGATTTCACACTGGGCCGCAGATTTCACCTCCTGCCGTCTGTACTCTGGATGAAGCAGTCTGTAGCCAATCAGCTCAATGCAGGCCTCGGCTTCGGGTATGACATCAATATGCGTACAAATATTACCCTGGGTGTCTATAGCAGGTCCAATGACATCATCACAAAGGATCATCAGGCTGAGTCAGCGATCGCCTATGCAGCTTTCCAGATCAAGGGTTTCAAGCTAGGAGCCAGCTATGACTTTACAGTCAATAAATTTAAAGAAGCCGGACCGGGCACCGGCGCATTTGAGATATCTCTGATGTATATCGGCTTCCCTAAGACCTACAGCCTGAAAGAAACCCTCTTCTGCCCTCGTTTCTAAATAACTCATTGAAAGACATAGATAGGCCGCTCTCTGGAGCGGCTTTTTCATTTGACACAGCCCTGTGGATAGTGCTATGGCGCGGCTACCTGTTTTCTTTAGCTTTGTGTAAAGAGTACAGACCATGGCCAAGTGCAACATATCTATCCATATCGGCAATGTAAAGAACAGGAAGGAACTGATGGAAAGGGCGCAGGCTGCTATCACCCACCATGGCGGCAAACTGACCGGAGATGAGGTGGCAGGCACATTTGAGCTGCCGCTGATCATAGGTCATATCGATGGCAACTATACCATATCTGAGCATACCTTTGACCTGGAGATCACCCATAAGCCCCTGCTCGTCTCCTGCAAGAGGATAGAAGATGAACTGACCAAGTATCTCACGGAGTAAGAAAACTCCGGATTCCGGCTAAGGGTTCCGTCTTAGACCCGCCATTTTAGCACATAGAAATTTTTCTTCACCCTTAAACTAATCTCTATGTCTAAAAACTATTTTTCTGTCTTATTCTGTCTGCTGCTCCTGACGGGCATGAGTGCCTGCAAAAAATCATCTTCAGACTACAAGTGTGCTACCTGCTCCGACTCACCCACGGCTAACGCGGCCATGATCATAGCAGCAAAGGGGTATACAAAGGCACCATAGTCGGCTCTACCGGTACGGTGAATATCGAAATAGAAAATACCGGCAGCATTTTGACTGCAGCCATCAAGCTGGATGGCCAGTGGATCAATATGGGCACGACTACTGCGTGGGTAGCGGGCCAGCCATTTACGGCCACCTTCAGTGGTGTCTATGGAGCGCAGACGGCCACCCTCACATTTACCGTAGAGGCTGACGGCAGCAACCCTCAGGTGACCTATATCAATATACCTGGCCATACAGATGCGGTCATAGTAGTCTATAAGGAGCTGTCTACCAGTCAGGTCAAATGCTACGAGGGTACCTACTCCGGCCAGAGTGCCGGGGTCTTTAATATGGTGGTCAATACCGGCGCTAATGAATGGATGACGATAACGAAAAGTAGCAGCGGCCAGTCGAGTCTGCGGGTATCCGGTACACTTAACGGTTCTTCGCTGGGCTGCACTGATTGTATAGGAGGAGCGGCGGGAAGCAGTGTATCCGGCTCTATCTCCGGTGATAATATCAGCGGCTCCTGGAATGACGGCCAGGGAGGCAGTGGGAGCTGGACCTGCCAGCGTACCATGTAAACTCATACGGGACTCGCCTCTGCCAAGCTCAGTGGAGGTGGGTCCTTTACCCTCTTCATATCCAGCATCTGCCGGAAGATCCCCGCAAAGTGCGAATATGATTTAGTCGTGCAAACCTCAAAGTCGTTCTGCTGTTTTTTATTAAACGGTTTATCACTGTGCTGCAGATCATATATGGCGCTGATCGAGGAGAATAATGCCGGGTATGTAGACGTAGACCGGGTCATCCTACGGCTGCGTAGAAATTTGAGATTTTTCATCGCCAGCAGTTTCGCACTGCCGGTGTCGCCTTTCAGATAGATCATAGCATTTTCAAAGAACAGGAGCTGGATGAGGTACTGCTGCTGGCGGTGTTTATGCAGTAGTGCGCGGCATCCTGAGATATACTCCTCCGCCTCTGCCAGAGCCCCGATATGCATGTAGTAGCAAATAATCTGCAGGTAGGCCATCACTCTTATATCTATCTGATCCCTATGGATAGCCTGTGTAAAATGCGCATCCATTATTGCCCGCGCCATGTCATACCTGCCGAGAGTCAGGGCCACCTTGAAAAAGCGGCTGTGTGACGATAGCCTGATGGTAGGCGATGTGCTCTCGCCCGGCGTGATCAGAGAGGCAAATATTTCATAGGCTGGTTCATAGATGCCGGCATAGCTCAGTGCTTCAGCTTTCATCAGCTGTGGTTCGGCCCACTCTTTGTCGCTGAAGAGGCTTCTGTTTGCTAAGGTTATAGCGATGTCTTCATCCAGGCTGGCTACAGCTCTCAGCTGCTGGTCAGTACTGATGAGGAGCATGGCCGATACGCGTAGCGCATGATGCAGTGCCATAGGATGTTTTAGTGCTTTGGCATCCTGCTCCAGTTTTTCTGCCCTTTGTATCAGCGCCTGTGCCACCTTTGGGTCATAGAGGCTCATATCCATGGTCGCCATAGAGATGGTAGCATAGAGCGCATCGCATTGTATGCGGATATACCATTCCGGATGCTCTCCGGGGTCCAGCAGGTCCAGCAGGCGCCGGGTATATTTATCGATATCAGCGGCTTTCAGTACGCGGCTGTCAGCCCGGGTCACCACCTCGCAGCACTCACCATAGAAGCGTATCAGTGTTTCCTTATCGGTGATCTTTTTTTCGGATGACTGCATCTGATGGGTGACGAGCGCATAAGACCTATACCTCAGATTTCTGATGAATATAAACTGGTCATAGCCATCCGTTCCTGCCAGATGGTGGATGATATTCTTCATCACTACCGAGCAGAGCTTCTCCAGGTGGCTCTGCGTCAGATCGAGCTGCCTCATGGCCACAGCAGATGGGAATATCTTACTCCTCCGCTTCGACAGCGCAAACTGCAAAAGCTGCTGCTCTCTATCGGTCAGCTGCAGGAAACTTAATTTCTTTAACTGCGTCTCATCCAGTACAGACAATAGATCATGTAAAAGTGCCACGATATACTTTTTTCATTGTGAGTGAAAAATATCCGAAACCCTGTATCCATAAGGTTTTCAAGGTGCTAGGCGGGGTAATTTTTGCCCCATGATTTTTATCGTGGAAATTAACGATTTCTTTAACCAAAACGAGGAAACCGGATGTAAACTTTTGTTCGTTTATTCGTTAGCTTTGGTATATGCGATACATTAAGGGTTTAGTACTGACAGGTGGCCTGGCGGCCATCGCCGTATTGTGCATGAGTTTTCTGCACCGTCCGTTTTACAGTGATAAGTATAAGATCTACTTTGATGAAAAGCTCATCAAGGGTAAAGAGGATTTTCTGGCCAAACCCGTGGCCGATCCTCTGAGCCACTCGCGTCCTAATGTCATACTCATACTGGCAGATGACCTGGGCGCTACTGACCTCTCTCTCTATGGCAATAAGACACTCACTACGCCCAATATAGATAGGCTGGGCCATGAGGGGGTCGTATTCACCGAGGGCTATATCTCCTCTCCGGTATGCTCACCATCACGCGCAGGCCTCCTGACCGGCCGCTACCAGCAGCGCTTCGGTCATGAGTTTCAGCCCAATCACCGCTACCTGAAGAATATGGCCGAGTACTACGGCTTCAAGATGCTGCCCCGCTTCCGCCCGCTCACACCGATCAAGGAGACTGATGTGCCGTCTACAGAAGATAGGTTGCGTCAAGGCCTGCCCCCCTCTGAGATCACACTGGCAGATATGATGAAGCGGTACGACTACTCCACTGCCATCATAGGCAAGTGGCACCTGGGTGCTGCAGACTTTGCCAAACCATGTGCCCGCGGCTTTGACTATCAGTATGGCTTCTACGAGGCCTTTACCCTCTACGCGCCGGCCTCCAATCCTGATGTGGTCAATACCCACATAGGGAGGGACTTTATAGACCAGCATGAGTGGCAGACCGCAGAGGGCCGCCGGGGCAACTGTGCCATCCTGCGCAACTGCTGCGAAGAGAAAGAAGAAAACAAATACCTGACCGATAAACTGACCGACGAGGCTATATCATATATAGACCGTAGCAAAAATGGTCCCTTCTTCCTGTATCTGCCATATAATGCACCTCACGCACCGCTGCAGGCCATGAAGAAGTATTATGCCATGTTCTCCAATATCAAAGACCCTGTCAAGCGCACCTACGCCGCCATGATCAAGAATCTGGATGACCAGGTAGGCCGCCTCCTGCAGCACGTAGACAGCCTGGGCCTGACAGACAATACGATGATCGTCTTCCTGAGTGATAACGGTGGTGTATCTTATAATGGTACTACAGACAATGCTCCATTCAAGGGGGGCAAGTTCACCAACTTTGAGGGGGGTATCCGGGTGCCGTTTATGATGAAGTGGAAGGGCCACATCAAGCCTGGCACCGTCTATCATGAGCCGGTCATCTCTCTGGATATCTTTGCCACGGTAGCCCGCGCGGTCAATATGGAGCTGCCTGCTGACCGCAAATACGACGGCGTAGACCTCGTGCCATTTGTCAATGGCACCCAGGCCGGCCCGGCTCACGGCGCCCTATACTGGAGGAGCGACTTCAATAAAGCCATCCGCAAGGGGGAGTGGAAGCTCATCATCAATGAATATGACCACACCACGCTTCTTTATAATATAAAGGAGGATAAGGAAGAGAAGCACAATCTGGCTACACTCAAGCCTAAAGTAGTAGAAGCCCTCAGCCAGGACCTGGCCGACTGGGAGAAAGAACTCATCAAGCCCCTCTGGCCGCGTGTGGTCAACTATGTGATGAAAGATGAGGACGGAGATAAATACATTTTTGCCTTCTGATGCTGGCCGCCGGATCTCATTATATAGAGGACTGATTTTTTTGTGCGGAGAGCTGGACTACGCGTCAGGCCAGTGATACCAAGGCTTTGAAGCATATCTGATGGTGATAGAAATGAAACCCTTTGTGATTTTTTTCGCTATACCCCTTGCGGATTTGTAAAAGGTTACTACATTTGCACTCCCCAAACGGACACAACGACGTTCTTTTGATACTAGTCCGGGGGGATAAAACAGGTACAGCGTAGTGATACGCACCGTCTCGATGGTAAAGCACCCGGTTCTTCCGGAGTCCACTGCACATCAGAGATCCCGCAGCTTCCGCAGCTGAAAAACAGAAAAAACTTTCATGAAAGTTTGGAGATTAAAAAAAGCTTCTTACTTTTGCGTCCCGCTTCTGAAAAGAACGGCACAATGAAAACAAAGCGTAGCGACTACGCGCCATACACTTGGCAAAGCATCCTGCTCGACAGGATCCACCGCACATCTGATCTGAGAGGGCTCATGTAGCTCCAGTTTCCAGTCACACGGCTGAAACAAAAAGAAAAAATAATTTCTGATAGAATTTGGAAGTTTGAAAATAACTTCTACTTTTGCGTCCCGTTTCGCAGCAAGCGTCACGAACGAATCTAAAGCGACACTGAAAAGGTAAGTGAATTTGGAGACAAAGCACCGACCACAAACTTGACAAACGAAGCCACCGAAAGGTAGCGGATCAGTCAAAAAAGTTCTTTGAAATATAGGTAAGAAACATAGATAACTAGATAAGGTATCCAAGCAAAATCAATAATCATTTCCTTTATTAGTTAGGAAATCAACTCTTTTACTACGGAGAGTTTGATCCTGGCTCAGGATGAACGCTAGCGGGAGGCCTAATACATGCAAGTCGAACGGTAAATGGTAGCAATACTATGAGAGTGGCGTACGGGTGCGTAACGCGTACACAATCTGCCCTGTACTGGGGGATAGCCTCGGGAAACTGAGATTAATACCCCATAATTTTACGAGAGAGCATTCTTTTGTAATTAAAGCTCCGGCGGTACAGGATGAGTGTGCGTCCGATTAGGTAGTTGGTGAGGTAACGGCTCACCAAGCCGACGATCGGTAGCTGGTCTGAGAGGACGATCAGCCACACGGGCACTGAGACACGGGCCCGACTCCTACGGGAGGCAGCAGTAGGGAATATTGGACAATGGAGGCAACTCTGATCCAGCCATCCCGCGTGAAGGATTAAGGCCCTATGGGTTGTAAACTTCTTTTCTTTGGGAATAAAAAGCGGTATTCATATCGCCTTGAAGGTACCAGGGGAATAAGCACCGGCTAACTCCGTGCCAGCAGCCGCGGTAATACGGAGGGTGCAAGCGTTATCCGGATTCACTGGGTTT
>JAFDYP010000617.1 GCA_018267355.1 Bacteroidota bacterium | reverse complement strand
GTAAACTTGCCATACAGCGGCGTAGCAAAAAAGTCCTTGTAATAGAACTCCACGGAGTCCACAGTGTATATCGTATTATCAAAGTTGATCACATAGTCTGACCTGAAATTGGCGTACACATTAGAGCTGCTCAGTTTGTTTCTCTCCCAGTCTACATGGCCACCTTTGCCATACCATTTGTTTTCTGTCGGGAAGTACTTACCTGATGTGCTATTGATGTATATCGTATCGCTGCTGGTGGTACCGGTCAGTTTGCCCAGTGGCATAGAGACCACAGGCTTCCATGATTCATAGCCGAGGGTGTATGATTTGGCATCCGAGCGCCAGGTTTTTGACATTGATGTATAAAGCGCCCCCTTGTCAAAGAAAGAAACAGAAAACTCCAGGAACTTGCCCAGATCGTGGTTGTCTCCTTTCTTTTGTCCCTTAGTGACCTGGCCAAGGATATCCAGCCAGTTATTAAACTTGTCTTGCGATATCTTGTTCTTCGCAAAGGCATTGATGGTCGTGAAGAAATCGTAGTAGTAAGGAAATGGGGCCAGATTGCGCGGGGCCAGCACATTAGTAGAGGCTATGATCTGCTGTAGCTGCGCATCTGATATGGCTCCGCTCTTGATGTTCTTATTGAAATCTTCGTCAGCCTGCATGAGGTTTTCGGCCTTGGAGCCGGTCATCATCTGCTCTACAGCCTTGATGTATTTATCTCTCTCCGTGGGAAAGGTGGTCAGGGTTTGTGCGTTCACCCGGGTGAGGACTGATACTATGAACGCGAGGGCCAGGAGTTTTTTAGTCATTTCTGTGTATTGTATGATTCAAGGCTCGGCCCCTCCGCGATCGTCAGGGACTGCCGGTGAGTTACAGTTTTGATAAAGTGATCTGTTCCAACCGGGACAAATTACTTAAAAAAAACGTTTCGGGTAGGATGCCGGTCAAAAAAGTAAGCCCCCATCTACGCTTGGAAGCTGATGCTGACCCATCCGTCACGTGTGAGCTGGCGTATCACTGAGCATCCCAGGCCGGTAGCCAGGTCAGTGACATCCTTAGTATCTGTGACCAGTATACCGCTGACTACTATAACGCCTCCCGGCCGGATGAAAGTGCGCCAGGATCCTAAATTTTTCATAATGACATTGCGGTTGATATTGGCCAGCATGACATCATACTGCTCTGACACCACAGACATGGTATCCGCATGTATCACCTTTATCCGGCTCACATTATTGCGCTCTATATTCTCGCGGCAGTTCGCTACCGCCCACTCTTCATTGTCTATAGCCACTATATGCCGGGCACCGAGTTTCTCCGCCAGGATAGCCAGTACACCCGTACCGCTGCCAAAGTCCACTACATCTTTGCCCTGCAGGTCCGTATCCAGCATCTGCTCTATCATGAGGGCGGTGGTAGCGTGGTGGCCGGTACCAAAGGACATCTTGGGCTCTATGATCAGCTCATACGCTGCCGGCTGCGGCTCATGAAACGGCGCACGTATGCTGACACTGCCGCCTATGGTGAGTGGCTGGAAGCTCTTCTCCCACTGCTCATTCCAGTTTTGCTGGGTTATGACAGAGGTCTGATAGCTAATGTGGTCCAGTCCATTCTGCTGGAGCAGCTCCAGTATATCCTCCTGCCTCACTGCCGGCCCCGGTATGAAGGCACGCACTGCATCAGGCACCTCTTCAAATCCGTCAAAACCGACCTCAGGCAGCAGCGCTATCAGGAAATCCCGCAGGGCTTCCTCACGGGTAAAAAATTCATATTGTATATAGTCCACGATCGTTGATTGGTCGGATGAAATAATATCAAACTGCGGCGATAATGGCCTTGAAGTCATCAGCCTTGAGTGAGGCGCCACCTATCAGGCCGCCATCTACATCCGGCTGTGACAGTAGCTCTGCCGCATTATCCGGCTTCATACTGCCACCATACTGTATGATGATCCGCTCCGCTATATCGAGTCCATAGCGCGCAGCTATATGCGTGCGGATGAAATGGTGTATATCCTGTGCCTGCTGCGGTGTAGCCGTGAGGCCTGTGCCTATAGCCCACACAGGCTCATATGCTATGATCACCCGCTGTATGTCATCTTCGCTGAGGTGAAAGAGGCTATCCTCCAGCTGGCGCTCCACATAGTTTTCCTGCTGCTCATCCAGGCGTATCTCTTTGGTCTCGCCGCAGCAGAATATGGGCTTCAGCCCATGCGCCAGTGCGATATCTATCTTATCTTTCAGCATGGCATGAGACTCATGATAGTAGATGCGCCGCTCGCTGTGGCCTATGATCACATACGGTACGCCGATAGAGGCCAGCATAGGTGCTGACACCTCTCCGGTAAAGGCACCATTCTCCCGGTCGGCACAGTTTTGCGCACCGAGTGCTACCTTACTTCCCTTCAGTAGCTCTACCAGTGCCGTGAGATAGGGGAAAGACGGACACAGTATCACCTCATGCCTGTACGTACCCTCACCCTCACGGATGGCAGCAGCCAGTGCCTTTGCCTCCTCATACTTCAGGTTCATCTTCCAGTTGCCTGCTATT
>JAFDYP010000616.1 GCA_018267355.1 Bacteroidota bacterium | reverse complement strand
CTGAAGATGAATGGCAAGTACGATGAGGCCAAGAAGGTGCTGCAAGAGTACCTCAAGACTGAACTGGGCAGCAAAGAAAAGAGCTATAAGTCTCTGGCTAAAGTCGCTATAGAGGGTTGCGACTCATCAGTAGCCTGGCTCGCCAATCCAAACAGGATCAGGGTAGATCATGAGGGTGGTGCTATCAACGGCGTACTCACTGAGCTATCTCCAAAGCCGCTGCGCGGAGGACGCCTGCTCTATGGCTCCCTCAAGTCTGATACAGCTATCAACGTAACTAAGAACTCTAGTGACTACTTTACCAAGATCTACTCTGCGCGCAAGCAGGGAAAGGATTGGGTAGAGATCACTAAGCTGCCATATCCGCCAAACGATGCCAAGAACCACGTAGGCAATGCTATTATCTCTGATGATGAGAAGACCATGTATTTCACTAAGTGCGACCAGACACTCCAGGTGCGTGGCAAGTGCAAGATCTTCCGCACAGAGAAGAACGGCGCTGAGTGGGGCAATGCGGTAGAAATGAAAGAGATCAACTCAGAGACAGCTACTACCACGCAGCCTGCTTTCGGTGTAGATAAGGATGGCAAGCCTATCCTCTACTTTGTATCTGACCGCGCAGGCAAGGGAGGTATGGATATCTTCTACGCTCCTATAGGAGACGGAGGCAAGCTGGGCGCTGCAAAGAATGCAGGTGCTGAGATCAATACACCGGGTGACGAGTGGACCCCATTCTATGAAATGAAGTCTAAGACCCTGTATTACGGCACTGATGGCAAGCCTAGCCTCGGTGGTATCGATATCTACAAGGTAACCGGTACACCTGACGCATGGGGCACTCCGGCTAACCTCGGGGCACCGCTCAACTCTTCTTCAGATGATATGTACTTCGTACTGGATGAGAGCGGCAAGAAGGGATATATTGTATCCAACAGGCCAGGTACCAAGACACTGCGTGGCGAAACTGCCAGCGACGATATCTTTAGCATCGCTATCCGCGAGGACGTAGTGATAGCTGGTATCTTTGCACTGCGTACTGATGCTGAGAAAAAGCCTATAGAGGGTGTTGATGCGTCTATGTACCATGTTAATGGACCTAACTTTGAGTTCATGAACAATGTGACTACGACTAGTACTCCGTTCACATTTACGCTGAAGCGTGGTGAGAAGTACAAGATCAATGGCAACAAAGATGGCTACTGGCCTACTGTAGAGAATATCAACGTAGCGGAGGACGAAGAGCGCGATACGATCTATCAGACATTCTTTATGGACCAAATCATCAAGAAGAAGGTTAAGATCGAAAACATCTACTTCGCATTTGATCAGGCAAACGTAATAGACTTCTACAAAGAGAAGATGGACTCTGTAGCCAGTGTACTGATGCAGAATCCGGGCTATAGCGTAGAGGTACAGGGCCACACAGATGACAAAGGCTCTGACGAGTACAACGTGAAGCTCTCTCAAAAGCGTGCTGATGAGGCCAGGGACTACCTAGTATCTAAGGGCGTAGCCAAGGAGAGGGTAATCACTAAGGCAATGGGTGAGACTCAGCCTATCGTACCAAACGAGAAGGATGGTGAGGACGATCCGGAGGCCCGCGCTCAAAACAGGCGTGTAGAGTTTAAGATCATCACAGACAAGCCTGAGAATGCACCTGACATAGACTACACTGCAGGCCAGCCTATAGATGACACCAAGACAGGTCCGGGTTTTGTGAAAGGCAAGCCAGGTACACCTGTAAAACCTGCTAAGAAGTAATCTAAGCCAACATATATAGGGAAAGCCGGAGAGATCTCTCCGGCTTTCGCTTTTCTGAGTGGGGCATAAAGATCCGTCTTGATTTATTCAGATGGGGGACTTAGCCTGGACGGATGGGGACCTCTGTCATACTCCGGATGGTGAGATCAGTTTGGACCGTAGGAGGACAATTAAGAATATCCTCTATAGTCGGAAAACTTCGCTCCGTGGCTCAATCGCTCTTATCTGGGGACTTTGCTTTAGATGCTAAAAGCCCCTGATAGCAACATCCTATAGTCGGAAAACTTGCCCCGAGGTTATATCTCAGTGGCAAATCGGCCGGTGCCAACAAAAAAGGCTCCTCAAAGAGAAGCCTTGCTACGTACCCCAGGAGGGACTCGAACCCCCACGCCTTTCGACACTCGATTTTGAGTCGAGCGCGTCTACCATTCCGCCACTAGGGCCTGCGGGATGGCAAAAATAACCTTTTTGACCGGGTCTGCAATGCAACGCCGGTTATACTGGGCTTACTACCTGCATATTCCACATGGTACAGTAGCGGTCCTGCGCGAAATATCCTATTTTTAAAAACCGCTGCGCGCGGGTATTGCCAAAACCTTAAACCCTGATACAATGAGTAAATCAGTCCTGATCACAGGCGCCTCCGGCAACCTGGGCGGTGCCGTGACACAAAAGCTCCTCTCTGACGGCTACAAGATCTTCACCACTATAGTGCCCAATGAAAAGGCCCCGGCGGATGAGCGCATCCATGCCAAGGTGGTGGACCTCTTTGATGAGCATGACTGCGCGGTATACGTAGAGGAGATCACAGACTCCGGAGATGATATACAGGCCGGAGTGCTGCTGGTGGGTGGCTTTGCCATGGGTTCTATAGCCGAGACCAATATCGGCGCTATGGACAAGATGATACGCTTGAACTTCTACACAGCCTTCTCGATGGCCAAGCCGCTCTTTGAGTACTTTGAGAAAAGGGGAGGAGGGCAGATCATACTTATAGGTGCCCGTCCGGCACTCAAGGCCAAACAAGGTAAGCAGGCAGTAGCATATTCCCTGTCCAAGTCACTTATATTTCACCTGGCAGATATTATCAATGAGTCAGGAAAGGATAAGAACATAAGGGCCTCAGTAGTCGTACCCAGTACGATAGATACTCCGCCAAACAGGCAGTCTATGCCCGATGCAGACTTTAGCAAATGGGTGCCTGCGGAGAATATAGCAGATGTCATCTCGTTTCTGCTCACAGATAGCGGCAGCATGCTGCGCGAGACTGTAGTAAAGGTCTACAATCAGGCCTGATGCACCGGCAATAAAAAAGGGACCCGGAGGTCCCTTTTTTATTGAGGATGTTGTTGCTTATTTCTTGATGATATTGCATACGCTGATAGCATTGCCGGCACCACGGAGTACCAGCGTGTACATGCCATTGCCAAAGGCTGAGAGATCTATCTGCGCATGGTCTGAGGCCTTGGCCTGATCCTGCATGTATACGGTCCTGCCTATCATATCCAGCAGTTCTATATGTATCAGTCCGACAGCCTGTATATAGAGCATACCATCAGTAGGGGTAGGATACACTACAGCATGGAGCGCATCTGCCTCTGTGATGCCTACACCTGTCAGTGTATAGATCGCAGATGTATCCGAGCAGCCACTGGCATTGGTCACCAGTACCGTATAGTCGCCATTCTGCGTGGCGGTGTAGCTCTGGCTGGTAGCGCCGGTGATCTGGCCACCATTCAGAAACCACTGATAGCTGCTAAAGGAGCCTGTGCTCAGGGTAGCGCCGCTGGCAGTCACGGTAGGAGATGGGATGCTATTCATCGCGAGGGTGAGCGTCACGATGCTATCGCAGCTGATAGTATCATTGTAG
>JAFDYP010000615.1 GCA_018267355.1 Bacteroidota bacterium | reverse complement strand
GTTCCTTTTCTATATCGCTGAGCTTCTGCTTGGGCCTGACTATGACCATCTGGGCGGTAGTGGCCCGCAGCCTGTCAAACTCAAACACAGGGTAGTACGCGTCTTTCAATACGCTATCGGACATACTGAAGCGCATGGTCTGGTAGCCGGAGAGGAAGAGCAGCAGCGTGTCACGCTTACCCACGCTGATACTGAAGGTGCCGTGTGCATCTGTGACATAGCTCTGGCCGTTCTTTGGGTTGATCACACTCACGCCGCTCACGGGTGTCTTGTCATAGAGATCGACCACCGTGCCATTGATACGCACAGGGCTAGTCTGTGCCGTAGCGGCAAATGCTGCCAGTAATGACAGGCTTAGTATGAGATGGCTCTTGCGCAAAGTATGCGATGTCTTGACCTTACGAATATAATCAGCTCGGTGTATAAACGTAGGAACGATGCGTTTATTTGGGAATATTGTGAGGTGAATCTACCCTCGACACCTCTCCCGACATATCGGGATATGCGACCTGAAGGGAGGCTCAAGCAGCCAGCACAAGCCATCCGATTTGTATTAAAGGCTCCCTTTAGGGAGGTTGGGAGGGTTGTATACTACACCTCAAACCCCAGCACCGCCTCATACACCTCCTCCAGATCCTCCAGGGAGATACAGTATGGCAGCAGGATATAGAGTACATTGCCCAGCGGGCGCAGCATGATACGGCGGTCTATGAAGTAGCGGTAAAGCCTGTCACGCAGATCGCTCAGATAGCCCTCCTGCTCGGTCACGAAATCAAAGGCGAGTATCGTGCCATGCTGGCGTACATGGACGATAGACGGGTGCTGTGATAGCCGCTCCGCAAAAGCTGCATGAGCCGCAGAGATAGCCGCGATCTTGTCCAAAGTCTTTTCCATCTCAAAGACCTCCAGCGATGCCAATGCTGCTGCACAACCGAGCGGGTTGCCCGTATAGCTGTGGCCATGAAAAAGCATTTTAGCCCGCTCATCGTGATAGAAAGCATCGTAGATGTAGTCCTTGGTCACCGTAGCCGCAAAGGGCAGGAAACCGCCCGTGAGGCCCTTGGACAGGCAGATGATATCAGCAGTATGTGTGAGATACCCCGTGGCAAACATCCGGCCTGTACGGCCAAAGCCCGTGAAGACCTCATCGGCTATAGTCAGCACCTTGCGCTCCGCGCAAATAGCGATCAGCTCATCAAGCAGTGCAGGCGGGTACATCTTCATGCCCGCAGATCCTAGCACGAGCGGCTCAAAAATGAAAGCGGCGACATCATCACCTGCCATCGCCTCGCGGAGCTGCGCCTTGATGGTTTCTCCATTGGTATAGTCAGGCGTATCGAGAAATACGACATCAAACAGCAGCCGCGTATACGGATCAGTGAATACCCCTCTGGCACTCACGGACATGGCCCCAAAAGTATCACCATGATACGCATCGCGGAAGCAGATGACCTTTGTACGCGCCGCGCCCTTATTGGCCCAGTATTGCAGACACATCTTGATAGCTGCCTCGATAGCCGTAGAGCCATTATCTGAGTAGAAGACCTTGCCATACCCTACGGGCAAAATGTCGAGCAGTTTCTCCGCCAGCTCTATAGCCGGCTCATGGCTGAAGCCGGAGAAGATGACCTGCTCCAGCTTTGCTGCCTGCTCTCCTATCCGCTGCGCGATATGCGGGTGTGCATGGCCGTGCATATTGGTCCACCAGCTGGAGGTAGCATCTATGTAGCGGTCACCCTTTTCATCGTATAGATATGCCCCCTCGCCCCGCACCATCACGATATTGTCCGGTGCGGTCTTCTCCTGTGTGTAGGGATGCCAGATATGCCGCTTATCTCGCTCGCGCAGGGTCATAGCGTATAGTATTTACTGATGTCAGTACGCAATTTTGCAGCTTGCGCCTGTATGAAGTCGCGGTCTATCTTATGCCCCTTCTCCACGCTGCCTATCTCATGCACACCGGAAGTCTGGTAAATCAGTTCGCGCATGTGTGCACTGTGCTCACCATTGTAGATGATGCCTACTATCTCTATATGCCTGCTGCGCAGGGCCTCTATGCTTAGCAGTGTATGATTGATCGAGCCGAGGTAGTTTTCTGATACGAGTATCACCGGCACACCGAGCTGCTGTATCAGGTCTATGACGAGGAAGTTTCTGTTCAGGTGTACCATCAGGCCGCCGGCGCCCTCTATGATGAGACGGTTAGTCGTGTCCGGTATATGTATCTGCTGCGGGTCTATCTCTACGCCCTCCTGCTCTGCTGAGTAAACGGGGACCGCAGGCATTTTCAGTTTGTACGCCTCGGGATGTACGGTCAGGTGCAAGGTAGTGAGCAGAGACTGCACTGTCTCCCGGTCAGTGCCGGTATCGTAGCCAGCCTGCACGGGTTTCCAGTAGTCGGCGTGCAGCGCCTCTGTAAGTGCGGCAGAGACCACTGTCTTGCCCACATCAGTATCTATACCGGTCACAAATATCCGCGGTGGCAGTGGCTTTCT
Organism: Bacteroidota bacterium; assembly: GCA_018267355.1. Lineage (GTDB taxonomy): Bacteria > Bacteroidota > Bacteroidia > Chitinophagales > LD1 > UBA1941. Next base: position 3,736 of record JAFDYP010000615.1, on the reverse strand, counting down.
CATGATGCTGTGACGGTTGTATGTTTTGCGATAGCAGCGATGAGTCCTTGTACCTCCTCCCTCGTATTGTGGCTATGCAGGCAGATGCGGATACGCTCCTTGCCCCTCGGCACTGTGGGCGAGAGTATAGCGCGTACATCGTAGCCGTCTTGCTGCAGTTGCGAGGCGATATGTTTCACCGCCGCATTGCCGGGAATGATCACAGACTGTATCGGGCTATCGCTTTTGAGTAAATGCATATTCTCCGAAGCAGCGAAAGATGTTTGCAGCAGTTGTATCAGCTCCTGCAAATGCTTGCGACGATCATCGAGGCCGGGAAAGTAATCATACGCCACCCTGATAGCTGCGAGGCTATGGAGTGGCATAGCTGTGGAGAAAATAAACGGACGGCAGTAGTTGATGAGAAAGTCCCTGAGGTCATCAGAGCAGAGTATCACCGCACCATGCCCGCCCAGCGCCTTGCTGAAAGTATGCACGCGCGCCAGCACCAGATCTTCTATGCCGAGTTGATTCACCAGCCCCTCGCCCCTCGCCCCTATCACGCCTGTGGCGTGCGCCTCATCTACTATCAGGCCTGCGTCATAGGCTGTGCAGAGTGCAGCGATCTCGCGCAGTGGAGCCATATCACCATCCATAGAGAAGAGCGACTCGGTGACCACGTACCTGAGTCCTGTGGCGGCTTTGAGTTTTGCCTCCAGGTCTGCGAGATCATGGTGGTGAAATGCTACGCGGTTTGCCTTACCAGCCTTCATGCCGTCATGTATCGAGGCGTGTACGAGTTCATCGTAAATGATGGTATCACCCTTGTAAGGCAGTGCGGATAGCAGGCCATAATTGGCATCAAAACCGGAGTTGAAAAGTAATGCAGCTTGTGATCGATGAAAGTCAGCAATGGTGCTCTCCAGCTGTTCTGCATATGCGGAATTGCCTGACAGCAATCGTGATCCGGTGCTACCACCTTGCAGCTGATGCGCTGCGATCTCAGCCTCCACCATCTGGTGAAAGGCAGTATCCCGCGCCAGTCCTATATAGTCATTGGAGGTAAAGTCTATACCGCCCACCAGTCGCAGTGTGCGGAAATTGTCCTCACGCTGGCGGTCAGCTATTTTACTCCTGATGTATCTGCGGATAGCGTCCATACGGTGTGTCCCGCGGGACGCGTTTTAGTTGGCCGTAGCCAGTTCCTTCTCTACTTTGAAGCTCTCGCGAGGCTTCAGCCCCAGCACTTCAAACATCTCCTTGTCAGCGCTGAAATCAGGGTTAGGCGTCGTAAGCAGTTTCTCTCCGGTGAAGATAGAATTAGCACCAGCCAGGAAGCACAGTGACTGCTGCTCTACTGACATCTCATTGCGGCCTGCTGAGAGGCGTACCATTGATTTAGGCATCAGGATACGGGCTGTAGCGATCATGCGCACCATCTCCCAGGTCTGCACCTTCTGGCGGCCCTGCAGTGGTGTACCTTCTACGGCCACGAGTGCATTGACCGGTACGGACTCAGGATGCTGCGGGCGTGTGGCCAGTGTGTGCAGCAGCTTGATACGGTCCTCGTCAGTCTCGCCCATACCTATGATGCCACCACAGCAGACGCTGATGCCGGCCTTCTCTACGTTGTCCAGCGTGCGCAGGCGGTCCTGATAGGTGCGCGTGGTGATCACGTCGCTATAGTGTTCCTGAGAGGTATCGAGGTTATGGTTATAGGCATAGAGGCCGGCCTCTTTCAGTCGTGCAGCCTGGTCCTCAGAGAGCATGCCGAGCGTACAGCACACCTCCAGGCCGAGGGCATTGACCCCCTTCACCATATCTATCACATTGTCAAAGTCGCGTCCGTCGCGCACATCCCTCCAGGCAGCACCCATGCAGAAGCGCGTAGAGCCGGCATTCTTAGCGATCAGCGCTTTGTCTACCACCTCTTCATACTTCATGAGTTTATGTGCCTCTACGCCTGTATTGTAGCGGGCAGCCTGAGGGCAGTAGGAGCAGTCCTCCGGGCAGCCGCCCGTCTTGACAGAGAGCAGAGTGCATACCTGCACCTCGCCGGTAGCCTGGTATTGCTTGTGCACATCGGCAGCGCGTACGATCAGCTCCAGCACGGGTGTATTATATATCTCGCGGACCTCCTCGGTGGTCCAGTTATTTCTGATGTCTTGTGTCATACTGTCTATTTGCTATACAATTATAGTGATTGTAATCGAATGTAGTTTATCTGCCGTAGATGGCGCGCATCATTTCGCTGTGGCCCAGAGCAGAGTAGTGTATCTCATCGCCATAGAGGAATAATGAAGAGTAATCATCCTCCTGAGGCCAGCGCCGCAAGAGGTCCATGCCCTGTATGTCGTTTTTGAGAAATCGATCTATCAGTACCTTTTGTGGCAGGTTGTCCCCCCGGTGCTCCAGCTGCGAGCGGTAGGGCACCAGCATGATCATAAAGCGCGCCTTGTGCGACTCGCAAACGTGCTGGATATGCACGATATCTGCTACGGTAGCATCTACCCGCGCCGGGTCCTCATAGAGTGCCTTGTCATACTGATAGTAGTGATCGCTATGGCTGTAGCAGATCAGTTTTATCAGTTTTTAAGTAGCGTACCTGTCCTGCAGCCATCCGTTGACCTCACTTATGACCCCCTTATTGGCTATCGGTGGCAGGTCTTTGACTGCACTTTTGCCATAGATATCATTGAGGCAATAAAATAAATACACCTCGTTGATAGATGTATCTCTGGCAAACAGATGATCGATCACATTGCTATAATCATGACTCGACCAGCCTATCATGGATATATTTCTGACATCAGCATCAGCCCACTCGTCACTGTCATTGGTCAGGTTGGCTATGGTAGATGAATCGTCGAGTCCTACCCCTTCCGTCACAGAGTCTCCTATTATCAGCACCTTCTTTTTGCCGGTCTTACTTTTCTGGTGCTTGCGCCCGCCCATATCATCTGTATGAAAAGGTTTGCCCCATACCGTACCGCTGGCATTGTTTTTCAACCCATCAGTAGCACCGTATTTATGAGGCTCTATCAGCGAGGAGTCGAACTTGCGATTGTAGATATTGGACAGCACGATCCTCGACACCACCTCCAGCACCATGAGGATACCTAAAGTGACACCAGCTACTATCAGGATGTTTCTGCCTTTCATTCAATGCCTTATAAGAGTGTAGCGCAAGGTGTGCATTTACCCTGCGCCATGTTGCAAAATATCAACTTTCCGGCAAACCGCAGCCCCTGCCATTTAGATTTTATGTCGTATCATTGATAGGTGATTTAGAGCCTGCAGCACGGCTGCAGCGTGACCAAACGACTATACATGAAGATAACTGCTGCCATCACCGGCGTAGAAGGATACGTACCACCCTATGTGCTCACCAATCAGGAGCTCGAGACCATGGTGGATACGACAGACCAGTGGATCACTGAGCGCACGGGCATCAAGGAGCGCCACATCCTGCGCGGCGAGGGCCTGGCTACCTCTGATATGGCCTACGAGGCTGTGACTAAGCTGCTGGCTAAAAAGAATCTCGCACCAAACGATATAGACATCATACTCGTGGCTACCACCACGCCGGATATGCTTTTCCCATCTACTGCAGTAATACTGGCGGATAAGATCGGTGCGACCAACTGCTGGGCATATGATATCTCTGCCGCCTGCTCGGGTTTTCTTTTTGCCCTACAAAATGGGGCCAGCTACATCGAATCCGGGAGGGCTAAAAAAGTGCTGGTAGTAGGTGCAG
>JAFDYP010000614.1 GCA_018267355.1 Bacteroidota bacterium | reverse complement strand
ATGGAGTCGCAAGCTTCATGTTCCTTGGCTTAAATCTGTCTATTGGTCCTCCCTTTTTGAAATAGGCAATATGCTCTGATTTAGCCTTTGCCATCTCAATCAGGTCTCTTCTGATTTTCTCGATATGTGGTGCTGTAGTTTTCATACTACCTAAGATAAACAAAAAACAGCCTGCCCCCAAAAGAGACCGGCTGTTGTTGTTTGATTTAATCTCCAAATAGAATTTCGAAGAAATCTTTTTTGGAAAGCGACAGTGCGCGAAGTGCATTCTTGATCACAAACTCGGGCACGGGATCGACATGGGTTTGAACGGTGATGGGCCGGGCCAAATCCTTGCGGGTATAATGTTCATGCCCGCCTGAGGTTCTGGTGTGTTTGCAGCCCACCTTTTTCAGAAATAAACGGTAATCCGCCAGGGATACGTTTGAAAGCCTGTGTGTAGACATCAGAAAACGTTTGGCAATTCGAGTACTTCTTTATGACTGCTGTAGTTCTTATTGGTGATGATATCTTGTAGCTCCTCATTGGACTCATAGAGGTCGGCAAAGTCCGGAGCGGTGATTTTCATTTTCTTCTTGCCGCCGCGTACCTTCCAGCCTAGTCGCTTCAGTTCCTTGGCCAGTGTTTTCTTTTGCGTAGTGTATCGGAAGAACTCAGATACGGTCTCCCAAAAAGAAGCTTTGGCCTGATTGGAATCGTAACCGCTGCCCACTATATCCAGCGCCGGAGCGTACATCATTACTACTCCATCTTCTACAAAAGAAAATACACTGAGCTGGGTAGTGAGGTGCCCGTCAGCCACAGGCAGTGATCCTTGAAAATTAAAATTCTCCATGAGTAGTGACCAGAGTTTGATCGTAAGCAAAGAAAACGAATTTATCTCGTATGAGGAAAGCTACCAGTGCGCTCCGAACTCCTACCTTTTAGCACGCAGGCTCCCCGCCAGCGGGGGATGGCTTTACAAAGCTCCTGAGGATGGCCATCTGCTCCTGGTAGCTGCGGTCTGCGAAGGTGGGGTCTGTGCTGAGGGCGCGGCGGATGAGGGAGGTGATGTTGCACGAGAGAATGTAGTCGGTGCGGGAGATGCCGCCATTGGTGAGGCGCAGGGCGCGGTCAGTGTCGGAGATGCCGCTGAGGGGGTCGAGCAGCAGCTCGAGGCGCACGGGGGCCACGACCTCGGGTCTGTCGTAGAACTGCCTGCTCATGTACTCCAGCTCTACACTCCTGAGCACGGGGCCGGTGGCGCCGCTGGCGTGCAGCTGGGTGAGCTGCGCAGCATAGTAGTCGGCGCCGAGCAGGTCGTACTGCTGCGGCACGGCTATGTAGGGCAGCATGGCGCGGCGGTCGCGCGGGTCAGGATAGAGGGTGCGGTAGCGGTAGTCGGCCGTGATGGCGTAGAGGCGGTCCATGACGTGGATGAGGTCCTCGGCCACGGAGTAGACGAAGTTGTTCAACTCGTCGCGGTCTACCTGCTTGGCATCGCCGCTGATGGAGAGCGGCGTCTGCGCGAGAAACTGCATATTGACCGCAGACAGGGCGCGGTAGAGGTGGCGCTCCCAGCGGTCGTCCATCACGCGGATGGTCTCGATGTCTTTCTTGACATAATCAAAGGGCGGGATGGGCACGGGCTGCTCGCCGAGGTTGACCTTGGCGGGGCGGATGATGGTCTTTTTGTAGGGGCTAGAGGCGGCCTTGGCGCCGAGGCCCTGGCAGATGGGGCAGACGAGCTGCTTGGTCTTGTTGTCCTTGCCGTTGAAGGTTGGATTTGGGATATAGCCTACACCCCGGCACTCGCCGCACTCCTGGGTGGCCATCTCCCAGCGCTCCGGGAAGAGGTGGCTGACCACGGCGGCCTGTAGGTCGGAGTATTCGCGCACGGCTTCGTTCAGACTAGGCAGCATGGCGTGGATGCGGCTCTCGTACAGGCTGTGGCCGCCTACGGTCTTGAGGTATTGCCCACGCGGGCGGATGAGGGGCAGGTAGCCGAGGCCGTGGGCTATGATCTGCTCGCTCTGCGGTATCCAGGCGTCGGCCTGCTGTATGTAGGGGATGATGTGCTCCGGCGTGACGACGTAGTAGCGGTCTGTCTGCGTGCTGCGGCCGGTGCCGGTGGTGGTCTCCTCGCGGTCTGCGGCGCGAAGGATGGCGTACTGGTGCTCTACATGGTCTATGACCTGATCTGCATGAAAGATGATAGGGAAGGGGCGCACGTAGTCGGTCTCGGTAGCGGCACCATCGAGGGGTACTACGAGTACGGCACAGTTGGCATCGGTGAGCATGGCGCGCAGCATGACGCTAAAGGCCCAGTGCGTGACGGAGGTGTAGCAGGGGAAGTCACGCTCGCAGTAGTCCTCCAGGCGCTCGCCGGGTACGATGCGGGGGAATGCCACATCACTATTGTATTTGACGGACCAGTCTGTGCTGCGGCGGATCTTGCCGAGGCTCTGGAGCACACGGTTGAAGGTCTGGCGGGTGATGGGCTCCCAGATCTTCATGCGGTAGGCCTGCACCTCGTCGGACTCGTTGGGCCGGCGGTCTGAGATGAGGCTGTCGGGGCTCTCGCCGTCTGCATGGAGGCGGAGGGCGCGGTACATCTGCACGGTGGCGTCATAGACAGGGCTGCGGCGCTTGCCAGCGAAGTACTGCGCGAGGGTTTCGGGGGTGAGGTTCATGTGATTGTTGATTTTTATGGTTTATGATTTTTGATTGGATGGAAGTGTGGGCTGGTAGTGACAGGTCGCGACCTGTCCCTACGGGTAGGAAGTGATTGCGCTCACATGGGCAAATACATTTCTCGCAAAGGCGCGAAGGGGTTAAGGAATACAAAAGGGTTTCACACGAAGAAAAGGAGTACTCGAATAATGCATTTTGAGTTGGCTGTTTATTCTGAATTATTCATAGCATCCTGAAAATTCTGATTCAGATTTATTTACCTTTAGGGAAAGATCTATGTAATGAAGGATTCTTGGAAACATTTGATTTGTTCAGGTCTCGTTTTACTACTCGTGGTTGGTTGCAAAAAGAAGCCGACGGAGATCCAGCAGTTATTTCCCAATCATCTCTATACTGCGTCGAAGCACCAATGGGCGCAGACAGATACTACCTCCGCTGCTGCGGTCATCCAGGATTCGGCCCTGGCAGATCCGGATACTTTCTTCGTAGGTTTTTTCTCAGATACGATCTATGCTCGTGGTGTTCCGGTGTTTTTGCGGACCACCTATACCGATCATAAGGTCTATACAGGAGAAATATCATAT
>JAFDYP010000613.1 GCA_018267355.1 Bacteroidota bacterium | reverse complement strand
ATCCATTAATATTACTGTTGGCAAAAATTCTGACACTGTGGCCGAGACACTCCTTTATATCATCATAGCTTTTATACTGGCAGAGTATATATTTTCCGCCGTGCTTTCTTATCTCAATATGAAGTCATGGGATCAGCCCGTACCGGACGAGCTACGCGATATTTATGATGATGAGAAGTTTGAGCGGGCCCGGGCATATGCCAAAGACAACAATCTTGTCTCATCTGTGTCCGGATTTATCTCTCTTGTGGTCACACTTGGCTTTTTATATTTCAAGGGTTTCGCCTGGGTAGATAGCATCGCCCATAGCATCTCTGACAATGCGATCATAGATGGCCTCATATTTTTCGGTATCATCATGCTGGCCAATAGTATCATAGACCTGCCATTTGAGCTGTACAATATCTTTGTGATAGAAGAAAAATACGGCTTCAATAAAATGACCATAGGCACCTTCATAGGAGATAAAATCAAGACCGCCGTATTACTAGCCGTAATAGGCGGCGCCATCTATGCACTGCTGGCCTGGCTGTATGGTCTGCTGGGTGGCTACTTCTGGATCGCCGGCTGGGCAGTGGTATCATTTGTCACGCTCTTTATAGCGGCATTCTATACATCCGTGCTGCTGCCGGTCTTCAATAAGCTGGTACCGCTGGAGAGCGGCGACCTGCGCAGCCAGATAGAGCGGTACGCAGAGAAGGTCAGCTTTCCACTCACCAATATCATGGTGATGAATGGCTCTAAGCGTTCGTCCAAGGCCAATGCATTTTTCAGCGGTATGGGCAGCAGCAAGAGTATCGTACTATACGATACCCTGATAGAAAAAATGACACCGGACGAGATCACAGCCGTGCTCGCGCATGAGGTAGGCCATTACAAAAAGAAACATATCCTGCAATCTATGGCCATCAGTGTAGCGCAGATGGGCATCATCTTTTTCATCTTCGGCTGGGTGGCCGGCAATCCGCTCATGGCAGAGGTGCTCGGGGTGAAAGAAAACAGGTTTTATCTGTCCCTGCTCACCTTTACCATGCTATACAGTCCTGTGTCTACCCTGATCGGTCTTGGCATGAATGTTTTCAGCCGCAAGAATGAATATGAGGCTGATGCCTACGCCAAAGAAACATACAGCGCTGCACCATTGATCTCCAGCCTGAAAAAATTGTATTCTGACCAGCTGGGCAATCCGCAGCCGCATCCGGCCTATGTATTCGTACACTACTCACATCCTACCTTGCTGCAGCGCATCCGCGCCATGATAGGCTGATCATACCACAGATAGGCAGATATCTACAACTTTCCCGGGCAGGGATGTTTTTGTTTTGCTATCGGAAGCTCCGAAAGGCTAAAAAAGACTGCTATACAGCCGGTGACGACCGAAATGTACAAGACAAGGGCTTTTTTATACAAGTGGGGCGGCCAAGGGAAAACTATTTTTAAATCGTTAAATTTAAAGTCATGAAGAATATATTACTCTTCGCAGCGCTGCTCCTGGCGGGATCAGCCGCACAGGCAGGTACCTTCAGCATGGTGCAGATCAACCCCAATGCGGGCTACTGTGACAATGTCTGGAGCGACAGCAGCAAATACTACTACGGCGCCGGAGACCTGAAGCACTTTGCGCAGCTCAATGGCCTGCTGTACTTCGTAGCTACCGACCAGCCATACAATGATGAGCTCTGGGTCACTGACGGTACCCAGCAGGGCACGCACAAGATAAAAGACATCAATCCTAATGGCGGCTCCGGCATAGGAGACCTGCGCGTGGTAGGCAATAAGATTTTTTTCCTCGCCAATGAGACCAAGAGCGACGCCACACCTACGGATGACTATGACCTCTACACCAGTGACGGTACTACTGCCGGCACGGTCAAAGTAAAAGACCTGGACCAACCCTTCAACACGCTGCTGGGTGAAGACAATGCAGGCGTGACCAATGGCAAGATCGTTTTCTGTACACAAACTGACGTGATGGTCACAGATGGCAGCACTTCGGGTACCCGTAGCCTCGCCGCTATCAATCTGACCAGCTACACCACTGCCAACGGCTACTGCGAAATGAACGGCAATGTATATTTCATAGTCAATAGCGACATCTGGAAGTCTGATGGCACCACCACTGGTACCAAGGCTGTAAAATCTATAGCCGACAGCGCCCACTGCCAATGGAATCTCGCTTTTGCGAGTAAGATCAAAGCATTCAATAGCAAGCTGTACATCATTGGCTCGCAGTCAGGCTTTGGTCCGGACCTGTATACCTTTGACGGTACGGAGATGGGCGCGGTGACTAAAGTCCTGAGCATGCCTATGGGCAATACCTACCCTGACAACCTCCGCGAATGCGGTGGCTCGCTTTGGTTCTCGGCGTATGACACCAGCAGCTATGCCTTGTTTAAAGTAAACGGTACAGGGGCAGACCGCATCTGCACCATCAATAGCACACTGAGCTATAGCGGCAATAAGATCCTCTTCCCTAATGACTGGAATAACGGATATCATGTAGTGGATGCGCTCACAGGTGCGCAGTCAGAGTTTGGCCGCAGCAGCCTGTCGCTGAATGGCATTGGCTTCTCCGCCAATCCTAATACCGTGCTCGTGATGGGCAATAAGGTCATCTACCAGGCCTATGATAGTGCCACAGGCTATCAGGTCATGTGTATCACTGATGGCACCTCGGAGGGTATACAGGTGGTCATGCCATCAGATGCAGCCACCAGCCATCCGTTTGACTATACGCCTGGTTGCGGCTTGATAGATGTATTTGACTTTACTACCTATGGCAATAAGGTCGTGATCCCGGCAGACTTCAATAACGCTGGCCGTGAGTTATGGTTCTACGAAGCTGATGACCTGATCAATGGCATCTTGGAGTACGCCCAATCAGCCATCTCTATATATCCTAATCCGGCACATGACCGGCTCACCATAGACCTCGGCAAAGAACAGTCCCTGAGCAGTGATGTAGCCATACAGCTCATAGATATGAGCGGCAGGGTAGTATCATCAGCAGCTATAGCAGACCAGAAAGCACAAGTCTCCGTATCATCTCTCGCTACCGGCAGCTATGTAGTGAATGTAACGAAAGGCAACAGCCTCATAGCCCGTCAGAAGGTAACGGTAGCGCACTAAACATCAATCCTAAAACCACCTTAGAAAGTGATGGACAAGCAGCAACATAAAACCGCGCCTGTCCATCACTTTTCTACTTTGAGTGATATCCGCTTCAGTTTTATCACGATCAGTGAGGCCAACTTTGAGGTGCCTGATGTAGCGCATCGCCACCGCCATTGGTCCATCTTTATTTT
>JAFDYP010000612.1 GCA_018267355.1 Bacteroidota bacterium | reverse complement strand
ATGAGACTCGTGATACCAGTGGCCAGGCAGAAGCCAAGTATCCGCTGACGGAAGACCCTGAGAGGGTGTTGGGCAATCTTACACAAGGTGGATTGGTATTATTAAAACTGTATGGTACCGATCACAAAGGTATCAATATCTCAGTCGATGATGATTTTCTGGCGGCCATCCGCATTCAAAAGTAACGCACCATCGCTAGCTATTGTGGGCTGCAAGTTGTCGGGGTTATTCATCCTGCTATCACCAAATTCACTATCTTTCCCCTATGACCAAGCGCGCTCCGACACCCCATATCTCAAAGAAGAAGATCATGTACCGTGTCTCGCCGGAGCTGCATAGCTATCTGCGCTCGTATGACCGTGAGCGGCCGCTGCCGGTGCAGTATGCTGACCTGAAACGCTTTGAGAACTCTATGGTGGTGTATGACAAACACGGCAAGGATACACTCTGGGTATCTGCTATCTACTCTCAGAGCGAAACTACGGAGCTGCATCAGGGGCTAAAGGAGATCTACTCTATCCTAAAAACAGGGGGCGACAAGAGCGTACACAAGCACCTGCACATAGAGCGCGTAGACTTCTGCACCTTTGGCAATTCGAACCCCTTCCGCGTCAAGATCGTTAATAACTACAACGACGTCTACGACTACTTCTATATCAAGCAGGCCGATGCCAGCCGCGTGTATGGCTTGGAGCTGGAGCACATTCTCTCCCCCAGCAGGATCAACTACTTCGTAGATACATATACGCTGATAGAGGAGCACATAGCGGGCATACCGGGAGATGTCTTTATCACAAACTACCTGAGCAATCCTGAGTTTAACCAGAAACGTATCGCAAAGGAGTTTGTCAAATTTAATGAGCGCTGCTTTGTCCGCCTGCTGGGTGATATGCGCTCGTACAATTATGTCTTTGACATCACCCCGGACTTTGAAGAGGTGCAGTTTCGCATCCGCGCCATAGACTTTGACCAGCAGAGCTACGAAGGCCGTAAGAATCTGTACCTGCCGCAGTTCTTCAAGGAAAATAAAGAGCTGGTAGGCCTGGTCAAAAAGCATATCAATGAGGAGGTGATCAAGCAATACCAGAGTGAGGAGCGTACCCTGATATCACAGCGCATCATCGCCTCTCGTGCTCAGCTGCAGTCACTGCTCACAGCCATGGAGCATGACACGATAGCTCCTGCGGAGAAAGTATCACAACTCTGCGCCGAGTTATCTAAACATTATAAGGTAGACTTTGGTGAGTGCCGCAGCATGGGAGATATCCTGCGCGCCAGCCTCAATATCATGATAGGCAAGAGCGCCGAAAAGCTGAAATGAAACAAACAGAGCATGACTCATGCCAGGCATTTATTGTTTCTCCTCACTATATTTCTCTGCCTGCACTGCGGGGCAGTGACAGGAGATGGTCAGGTCACGACGGTAAAGCGGAAGGTGGCACAGTTTACAGCACTCACGATAGATGGGCCATTTCAGATCGTGACGAGTGATGATCCTTATTCGGATTTTTTCATCGCTACCGAGGCTGATCAGAATCTGCAGCAGTATATAGATGTGACTGAGACCGCGGCAGCTGCCCATGTGCGCCTCCGGCCGGGCACGGCGATAGAGCGGTATACAAAGCTGATCATACACATAGATACCCGCACTATACAGTCGCTGACGATACACGCTATCACTGATCAGCGGAGTGATATCACCATGCCCGTGATCTGCCACGGAGGCCAGCTCAAGGTGACGGGGAGCATCCCTATCACAATACATGTCAAGGTAGCCTGCCACAAAGTAGCCCACCTGCCGGGACCGGAGGGCGCATTGCAGCCCGGAGGTATCAATTATGCACATCTGGTAGCTGAGATCAACAATGCACGGACCACTACGCTGACAGGAGATATAGAGGAAATGGATATCCTCCACACAGGCAGCGGCCAGCTCTCTGCCTACGAGCTAAAAGCGGACCTGATACGCATAAGACATACTACGCTCGCCCCAGCAGAGGTATATAGCGACCACGAGCTACAGATCACCGGCAGCTGCGGCGGCTATGTGTACTATCGTGGAGCGTGGAGGCTTTCATCTATCAATCTATCGGCAGGGGCAGTAGCCTGCCATGAGGAAGGAGGTCCTCCCATCGCCTCTTCACCGCCAGTCGTGCCTCTCCACACAGGCGGTAAAAAACGTGTCTCAGGTTTTGATACTGACAGCCTTTTCGCAGAGATGATACTGCGCGACCAGGCACACCGGCGCAATGGTGTGACCACAGAGACGGTAGCTGATGATAGCATCAACTTTGAACTGCTCAGATGGTACCTGGACCAATATGGCTATCCAGTATTTGAGGCGGATTCGCTGATGGGGATGAGTGCTGCGTTATTCATGCACATAGATCGCCGGGATCATTTTGAGCTGATCAAGACCAAACTGCAGCAAGCGGTCAGGGACGGCAAGATGCTGCCAAACACCTACGCATATACCTGTGACAGGTGCATGATAGCGGGCCATGAGGCACCGGTCTATTATTACTTTCCGCCCGGCTCCGATTTTGACCTGAAGTATGTGGCACAGGGTGATGCCCTAGACCGAGCTAACAGGGATCGGGCAGATATAGGCTTGCCTCTATATCATAGCTGGCTGCATGGTAAATATTTCTAGCTAAAAATAAATTATACCAATCGGTATAATCCATTACATTTGCCTAAGCAATGAGCGAGACACTATCCAAGGCAGAGCGCACGCGGCAGTACATCATAGAGCGTACAGCACCTATCTTTAATGAGAAGGGCTATGCGGGGACCTCCATGAATGACCTCACTGCCGCTACAGGCCTGACCAAGGGCAGTATCTATGGCAATTTTGAGAATAAGGATGAGGTAGCGCTGGCAGTGTTTGATTATAATTTTGGCAGGGTCACGGCCTACCTGCGTGAGCGCATACTGGCAGAGGAGAGCGCCATAGACCGCCTGCTGGTCTATCCGCGTGTGTATAGTGACTTTCTCAAGATACCATTCCTCAAGGCCGGCTGCCCGCTGCTCAATACCTCTGTGGAGGCCGACGATACGCATCCCGCCCTGCGTGAGAAAGCCGCACAGGCGCTGACCTTCTGGCGGAAGGCACTGGAAAACCAGGTGAAGCGCGGCATAGAACGCAAAGAGATACGCAAAGACGTGAATCCTACTGAAGTGGCTGTGATCCTGATGTCGCTGATAGAGGGAGCCGTGATGCAGGCCAAAGTATATGTCAGGGCTACAGAGCTGCGCATCAGCATGCGGTACCTTGAGCATTTTATCCTTGGCCTGCGGTCTTGATTTTTTTTGAAACAGAATATACCGATTGGTATATTTTAAAAACAGATCATTCACTAAAACATAAACAAGATGACCACGACAACCTTGCCCAAAGAACTCGAAAGCCAGTCCGTGATCCGGTTTCCGGACTGCGACCCGTTTAACCATCTCAACAATGCCCGCTACATAGACTACATCATCAATGCCCGCGAGGACCAGCTCATGAGCTACTATGACTTTGATGTATATAAGCTGGCGCGTGAGCAGGGCCTCTCATGGGTCGTGGCGCAGACACAGATAGCCTATCTGGCTCCGGCTGAGCTGATGGAGATCGTGACCATACAGACGCGCCTGACGGGCTTCACAGACAAAGCCCTGATGGTAGAGGCCGTCATGTGGAATGAGGCCAAGACACAGATCAAAGCCGTCATGTGGACACGGCTGGTACACTACAACCTCCGCACCCGCAGCGGACACAAGCACTCCCATGAGCTGACGCAGTTTTTTGAAAGTGTAGTGACACCTTTGCCTGCACCGGTTTCTTTTGAGGAGCGGGTAAAATCTCTGCGCTAGTATAGTCGTCTTAATAATATCAATGCAGCCGTAATAAGCGCAAAGAGACCGTATTCACTCTGCGCCTCTCTGCCTCTGCGGTAAATAAATTTTACAATCTTAAAATTCAATACTATGACATCAGACTACCTCCAGAGTGTCACTAAGCAGTTTGAATACTACAAGCTGCT
>JAFDYP010000611.1 GCA_018267355.1 Bacteroidota bacterium | reverse complement strand
TTTAAAAGTATATTTAATGCTCTCTGGGTGTCGGTTTGTTAAGTTAGCTTTTAGGCTCACCATATCAAGTATCTAAATCACAGGAATACAAATATTCGTTAAACACTATCCTTCTGATTTATAGGCCATTGAGTATGGCCTTAATACGAAAGACAAAGGTAATGACTTTTCATAAAGTTGGGCTAAAAGCCTGAATATAATCCCCTTAAAATAGCGAGGTACACCCCAGAAAAGTTAGCTTTTACCTAAAATCAATTTTTACCGCGAACTAACGCGTTTTAATCGCAGCTAAAACACTTTATCCTGTGCGCACTAAAAAATGCCGGATTTCTGGCATAGATTTCGGCACAGCATTCATCTGACCAAACCCATCTTATGAGCAAAATACTAGTGACCGGCGGTGCCGGATATATAGGATCGCATACCATCATAGACCTGCTGGACCACGGCTACGAGGTGGTATCTATAGATGACTTCAAAAGGTCGCTGCCATCAGCACTGGAGAATATACAAAAGGTGACCAGCAGAAAGATCACTAACTATGATGCCGACCTCTGTGACCGCGCGGCAGTAGAGGCCATCTTCGATAAGGAAAAAGACATCAGCGGCATCATCCATTTCGCCGCACTGAAATCAGTGCCTGAGTCTGTGCTGTATCCGCTCATGTACTATCATAATAATCTGGAGTCGCTGGTCATACTGCTGGACATAGCTCAGCAGCGCGGCATCCGGCAGTTTGTATTCTCTTCGTCCTGCTCAGTGTATGGCAATGCCTCCGAACTCCCGGTGACGGAGGAGACGCCGCTGCAGGAGGCAGAAAGCCCCTATGCGCGCACCAAGCAGATCAGTGAGAAGATCATAGAAGACCATGCCAAGGTGGCAGATATGAAGTACGTGGTACTCCGCTATTTCAATCCTGTAGGTGCACATGAGTCCGCCCTGATCGGCGAGAATCCTAAAAATGGACTCGTGTTCAATATCTTTCCCCGTATCACAGGTACGGCGCTGGGGCAGTATGATCACTTTGATGTGTTTGGCAGTGACTATACCACGCGCGACGGCACCTGCGTGCGCGACTATATACATGTGATGGACATAGCCCATGCGCATACGCTGGCTATACAGCAGCTCGATAAAGATGCAGATGCACCTAAATACGACATCTACAACCTGGGCACCGGCAATGGAGTGACTGTGATGGAAGTGATACATGCATTCGAGCGTGTATCAGGTGTGAAGCTCAACTATAAACTACAACCGCGCCGCGCAGGTGATGTGGTAGCCATCTATGCCAATAATGAAAAGGCAAAAAACAAACTGGGCTGGTCAGCCAGCCGCGATCTGGACACCATGCTGCGCACAGCCTGGCAGTGGGAGAATAATAAAAGGAAAACCAGCTAAAAGGTTCACTGTAGCAGCCGCTCCAGGCCATTCTTGCGTGAACCCTTTATCAGCTGCGTAGTGTTTTCAAAGTGCTGCGCTTTATACCACTCTTTCAGCGCATCTGTATGCTCAAAGTATAAGAGATCCTTAGCCCCCTTCAGCATATGAAAGCCATCTCCTACAAAGATGCGCTGATCGAGGTCCATACCCTGCACGATATCTATGATCTTGAGGTGTTCTATTTTACTATATTCACCCAGCTCCATCATCTCGCCCAGTATCGTGATCTTGTGTGGTGCATCCAGCGCGGCAAAGTTCCTGAGTGCCTCGGTCATGCTGGATGGGTTAGCATTATAGGCATCCAGCAGGATAGTGTTAGTACCTGCAGTTACCTTCTGCGAGCGGTTATTGGACGGTATGTATGACTCGATAGCATGCCTGATGTCAGCCATATTCACACCAAAGTAGCGGCCTATACATACCGCGGCCATCACGTTGTCAAAGTTATACTGCCCTACCAGCTGCGTGCGTATATGCGTGCCATCAGAGAGGTCTACAGACAGAAACTCTCCTGACTGTACAGGTGCGCCACAGCAATAGTCGCCTGCGTTTTGGCCGTAGTAGATCAGCCTGTCAGCACTGGCCAGCAGCTGCGCGCGCTCAGTGAGCTTTGTGCTGCCTGAGTTGACAAATAGCTTGCCTCCCTTTCTGCCTATATGGGCGTAAAGCTCTGTTTTACCCTTCAGCACTCCTTCCTCTCCGCCAAAGCCCTCCAGGTGCGCCTTGCCTACATTGGTGATCAGGCCATAGTCAGGATCAGCGTAGAGACAGTAGCCGGCTATCTCCCTCTGGTGATTGGCTCCCATCTCCACGATCAGAAACTCGGTATCCGGCGGCGTACTGAGCAGCGTGAGCGGCACGCCTATATGGTTATTGAGATTACCTTTTGTGGCTACGGCCTTATACTTCTTAGAGAGTACTGCGGCTACGAGCTCCTTGGTAGTAGTTTTGCCATTGGAGCCGGTGATGGCCAGTACGGGGCACTCCAGCTTGCTCCTGTGGTACCCGGAGAGGTCCTGCAGGGTCTTGAGCGTGTCCTCTACCAGTATCAGGTGCGGATTGCCCCTGTCTGCCTCAGACTGCAGCTCATCTACTACTGCATAGCCGGCGCCCCTGGCCAGGGCCTCCTTGGCAAAGAGATTGGCGTTAAACTTATCCCCCCGCAGGGCAAAGAAGATGGAGCCGGGCTGGATAGTCCGGGTGTCTGTGGTGATGCCGGCGGAGGCCAGGTATAGCCGGTGGAGATCTGCTATCGTCATC
>JAFDYP010000610.1 GCA_018267355.1 Bacteroidota bacterium | reverse complement strand
GCTCTGTGATCTTTTGATTGATACTTGCATTGACCAGAGAGTAGTCCTCGAGCGTAGCGAGCTTTTTGAGCTGCAGCACATTGAGCAGCTTATCCTTGACCTCGCCAAAGTGGCTGCCGATGATGTTTGCCGCCTGCTCGTGTGATATTACTTTGCCCAGCCTGTACTGATGCAGCAGCGGCAGCACTAGAAACCTGCCGACAAAGGCAACAGAGGAAAGGATAAAGCCATAGAAAAGTACTTTGCGCAGACCCGGCGAGAGATAGAGATAGTACTCCATCAGATTGATAGCCAGGAAGAAGCCAAGCACATAGATGACAGAGAATATGCCACCACGGATTGCCTCATTGGTGTAGTACTTTCTGATAAAGCGATCGAGGTTCTCGATCAGCGACTGATATTGACGATTGATTTCCACTATTCTGTTTTGCTCATATGCCTCTTAATAACGCTAAAACGCGACTCAAAGACACACTACACCAATAATAGCTCCGAATTTAGTGCAAAAAGGGACAGGTAGGGTGTTAAGCATTGTTACCAGAGCCGCTACCGCGCTCGGGCTACCACCTCAGATCTACAAAAAGGCGTCTTTAAATCAAAAAACCGTGGTGGCTTACATCCTGACCGGCGCTACAGCTTCCAGCACCTGTTTGTAGTAGCCCTCATATACCGGTAGTATTTGCTCGATATCAAAGCGCCTGGCCTGACTGTAGGCGTTTTTCTTGAATTGCTGCAGACGACCCTCATCGCTAAGGATGTAGATGGCGTTTCGCGCCATGTCGGCCACGTCTCCCACCGGACTCAGAAATCCTGTTTCCCCATGAATATTGATCTCAGGTATGCCACCCGCATTAGATGATATTACAGGCACTTCGCAGGCCATCGCCTCCAGCGCTGCCAGGCCAAAGCTCTCCTGCTCAGATGGCAGAACAAAGAGATCTGCTATAGCCAGCAGGTCCTCTATTGCATCCTGCTTGCCCAGAAAGCGGACCTCATCACAATTGCCCAGCTCGCGGCAGAGCCGCTCACAGTTGGCACGCTCTGGTCCATCCCCTACCAGGAGCAGCTTGCACGGTATCTGCTTCACTACTTTGTCAAACATCATGACCACATCCTCTACGCGCTTTACCTTGCGGAAATTGGATACGTGCATGATGATCTTTTCACCTCCCGGTGCGATGGCTTTTTTGAAGTGCTCCTTGTTGGTTTTTTTGAAACGTGCGAAGTCTATGAAGTTGGGTATCACCTCTATATCCTTGCGTAGCTTAAAATTGGCCAGTGTTTCGTCTTTCAGGCTTTGAGACACGGAGGTGATACCATCAGAGTGGTTGAGCGAGTATTCTACCACAGGCCTGTAGCTGGGGTCACGGCCTACCAGCGTGATATCTGTACCGTGTAGCGTGGTGACAAATGGAATAGTGACACCTTCTTCGCGCAGTATGGATTTGGCCATCAGCGCAGAGGAGGCATGGGGTATGGCATAGTGTACGTGCAGTATGTCCAGCTTTTCAAACTTGACCACATCTACGATCTTGCTGGCCAGGGCAGACTCATAGGGTTGATACTGAAAGAGCGGGTAGTCCAGTGCAGACACCTCATGATAGAAGACATTCTCGTGAAAGCTATCCAGCCGTACAGGCTCACTGTAGGTGATGAAGTGCACCTTGTGCCCCTCACGTGCCAGTGCCATGCCCAGCTCTGTGGCTACTACTCCGCTACCGCCGTAGGTAGGATAACAAACGATGCCAATTTTCATGATGTGATATTAATGCAAATGTAATGAACCAATGTTATAACAAGATTGCGTCCGCTCGCCTATAAAAACGTATTGACTGCCGTGACCTGACCAGCCTGCGCATACCGTTGCACTATATTGCACGTTCAGTTTTCTACTATGCTGAAATTCAAAGCCGATCTGCGGGTCCTACTTTATTTTGCCATCATCACTGCCATGTTTGCTGCGCAGTGGTACTATGGCTTTGACCTGCACAGCCCTCTCTCGTGGATCGCCTATATCGTCTACCTGCACTTTGCTGTATCAGTAGCTGTGATCACGCACAATCACAACCACATCAACATCTGGACCAATAAGACCCTCAACATACTGACGGACTGGTGGCTCACTGTATTTTATGGCCTGCCCATATTCGTATGGATACCCACTCACAATCGCAACCACCATCGCTACAACAATAAAGAGGGCGATGTGACCCGTACCTACCGCCATACGGAGGACAATGACCTGACCTCGCTGCTGATGTACCCCACTATCAGCGGCAAGAACCAGATGAAGGAAAGTATCTTCCCATATATGCGCGAACTGAAGGAGAAAAACCCCTCTCAATACCGCGAAAACTGGATGCAGCTGGCCGTCCTGCTGATCTGGATGGTAGTCTTCTTTGTGTGGAACTGGAAAAAGGCACTTTTATTCATCCTGATCCCGCAGCAGGTGTCACAGCTCACTGTCATTGTGTTTAACTATGTGCAGCACGTGCATGCCGACGAGATGTCTGAGTGGAACCATAGCCGCAATTTCTCATGGGTCAATCTATTCCTCTTCAATAATGGCTACCACACTATACACCATTACCGCGCCTCGCTGCACTGGAGCCAGGCACCGGAGGAGCACGCCAAAATAGCGCACCTCATCTCACCGGATCTGTATGAGACCAGCTTCTGGGGCTATCTGGGCAAGACCTATATCCTAAGCATCTTCATGGATCGCTACAAGTCCAGCTCTATGAGGCTGGATAGGAAGGCGCGCGAGGCTGGTGAGGCTAAGGCGGCGTAAGGACTCTTTCTCAACTTACCATTTGTTTATATTTATCGGTATCAAATGAATACCGTGAGATCCTTTTTTATTGTCGTGGTTTTGATCTGGCTACTAGAATCGTGCGGAGGGCGAGGAGCGCGGCAGGAAGAGGTTTTGCCAAAAGTCGCCGATACAAAATCTGTAATACGGTCCGATAGCGTGCCGGGCAATCATATCATCAGCTGGATGGACTACTGTCCCGACAGTATAAAAAGCTGTGGAGCATATGTAGATCCGGTGGATGACACGATCACTTATAAGCTGGTATCGGGAAGGGTTTACACCGATACTGCCAATAATGCTTTTGTTTTATCCATGTATCAGGATTCAAAATCATTAGAAAGCGATACTAGCCTATTTGTAGAGTACTATCAAGGTGTTTCTGACGAAATTGACCTGCGATCATACCGGGTGATCAGTAGTGATTACATTACCACAAAGGGAAAGGTTTATCTATGGTGGGGAGATATGCAGCACTATTACCTGGTGGCAGTCCGGGATGCAGATCCGAAAACCTTTAAGCCGTTTGATAAAATATCGGGAGGAACAGATAAGCACCATGTGTTTTATGGTGGTCCGCCACATGGGTTTGACATCATTGCCGGTGCCGACCCTCGATCTATCAGAATCCTCAATCCTAAAGGGGGCTGCTGGAACTGCGGCAATTGCTACTTTGCAGATGAGCGATCCGTTTTCTTTGGTACCAAAAAGATCAAGGGGGCTGATGCTAAAACATTTAAGTTGATTGATAAAGACCGTATAGATGCTAAGGATAAAAATCATAAGTATTTTGATGGAGTGATAGTAAAGTAAACTGACACAGGCTGCTTTCCCTTGATTTTCCCTACCTTTGCAGCCCGTTTTTTATGGCTGACAAGATCCAACTCCTCCCAGATGTAATCGCAAATCAGATCGCCGCAGGTGAGGTGATACAGCGCCCGGCATCAGCTATCAAGGAGCTGATGGAAAACTCCATAGACTCCGGTGCTACGCACATCAAAGTGATCGTCAAAGGTGCCGGTAAAACCCTCCTGCAGGTCATAGACAATGGCTCGGGCATGAGCGAGACAGATGCGCGCATGTGCTTTGAGAAGCATGCTACGTCAAAGATCCGCACGGCAGACGACCTCTTTGATATCCGTACGATGGGTTTCCGTGGGGAGGCGCTGGCCTCTATCGCAGCTATCGCGCAGGTATAGCTGAGGACACGGCTGCATGGCGAGGCACTCGGCACCTCTATAGACATAGAGGGCATGAAGGTGACCCGACAGGAGCCCTGTCAGACACCCGAGGGGACCTCTATCTGTGTCAAGAACCTTTTCTTCAATGTGCCTGCCCGGCGCAACTTCCTGAAGTCTGATCCGGCGGAGCTAAAGAACATCATAGAGGAGTTCATGCGGATAGCACTGGCGCATCCGTCAGTTGGCTTCCAGTTTTATAGCAATGATCAGGAGCTCTTTCACTACCGCGCGGGCAATCTGAAGCAGCGCATCTGTGCCATCTTTGATGACCGGTATGCCTCTCAGATAGTGCCTGTAGAGGAGGTGACCTATGCCCTGACGGTCAAAGGATTCGTGGGTAAGCCGGAGTTTGCCAAGAAGACGCGCGGAGAGCAGTACATTTTTGTCAATAAGCGCTATATCAAGTCGCCGTACCTGCATCACGCTATCATGTCAGCCTATGAGCAGATGCTTCCTAAGGACGCTTTCCCTTTCTACGTACTCTTTCTGGATATAGACCCCAAGCGGATAGATATCAATGTACACCCGCAGAAGTACGAGATCAAGTTTGATGATGACAAGCTGGCCTACACTTTTGTGAGTCTGGCGGTGAAGCATGGGCTGGGAGCCTACAGTGTATCGCCCTCGCTAGACTTTGACCAGGAGGACCATCTAAATAAGAACAAGACTTTTGACCAGGTGCCGGGATGGATAGCCGGTACGACCAATGGTGCGCCGAGAAATATAGAGCGGGTGCTGAACCCGGAGACGATCGCATCTCAGCGCCCGAGGACTGACGCACGCGAGCAGTCTAATATCCGCAACTGGGAGACCGTATTTCAAAATACAGCACCGGCACAAAGGGCAGAGAAACAGGAGAGCCTGATACAGCCACAAGAAGATGACACCCTGCTGCACAAAGAGGTAGCAGTGCCCTATCAGCTCCATAGGCGCTACATCGTATCACATATCAAGTCCGGCTTCATACTCATAGACCAGCAGGCGGCGCATGAGCGCATCCTCTTTGAGCGGTATATACAGCAGATGGCGCACAATAACGGCTCCAGCCAGCGTCAGCTTTTCCCTCAGACCATAGAGCTGAATGCAGAGGATACTGAGGTGATGCGCGAGATGCTGGCCGATGTCAATGCGCTGGGCTTTGAGATACAGGAGTTTGGCCGGCAGAGCTTTGTGATTCACGCTTTTCCGTCAGATATCACTGCCGGCGGGGAGCGCCAGATCATAGAGGAGCTGCTGGAGCAATACAAAAGAAGCCAGTCTGTATCTAAGCTAAACAAGCGCGAAAGCCTGGCCCGTACGCTGGCCTCCGGCAGCGCTATCAAACCCGGCAAGGTGCTGAGTGACAAGGAGATGACGAGCCTGATAGACGAGCTCTTTGCCTGTGAGAAGCCCTACACAGCTCCCGGTGGCAATTTTACCTTTGTCAGTTTCACACTGGATGAGCTGGCCAGGCGTTTTGAAAATAAGTAGCCGTATGCCAGGACTATCCGGTATAAGTTCTTTCTTTATACTGCGTAAAAGGCTCTTATTGTAACGCATCGGCTCTTTTTGCGTAAAATCATTGCTGCTCTATGTTCACCAGCATAAAAAATTACTTTTTGGAGCCCTTCAGGTCGCGCAGCAAGGCCGAGCTGAAAAAGGCCTACTACCTGCTGCTGTCTACCGTGACGGTGCTAGGGTTTTTCGGCTTTCTGCTGGTGGCTCACACTATTTTTCTGGCCGGCACCTTATACCTATGGTTTGACCTGCTGGGGATGCTAGGTACCACCATCGCCATTTATCAGTTTCGCCGCGGCGATATAGATACCGCCGGCAAAGTCCTTATCGGTATTATCATTATTGACTTTACGCTGCAGACTGTGATCACGGATATGAATCGTACAGACCCGGCCATTCGCTACAGGCTGTATGTGACCCTGGTGGCCATCATGGGCTGCTTGTTCTTGTTTATCTCCTTTTTCCGCCAGGTGCGGCTCATTATTTTCTTTTCGGGCGTATTTCTCGCTATACTGACCATACACTATGCTATCATACTGCACCAGATAGGGCAGCTGCCAGATATGACACTGTACACCACCGAGCACTATATCATCTGCTGTACGGGTATCATTTTCTCTGCTACGATCAGCTGCATACTGATCATGCTGATAGAGAAGCTGTATATACAGGCCATAGCGCAGGG
>JAFDYP010000060.1 GCA_018267355.1 Bacteroidota bacterium | reverse complement strand
GGCCTTTTGTGCTGATGCAGAGAGGCAAAGGATGGACAACAAAAGAATAAGGGCGGTTTTCATAAAGTATTAATATAGATGCGAATATAGCGCTTTGGGGGGTAAAGTAATGTCAAGTGATGGTCACCTGACAGGTGTCCAGGTCCTGTCAGTCCTGAGGCGGTGGCTCCGGCTATCCCAGCTCCAGAGTATGTGTGATGCTTTGGCCTCCAGGTGGTCTTCCGGCACGAAGCCCCAGAAACGGGAGTCGGCAGAGTTGTGCCGGTTATCCCCCATCACCCAGTAGTAGTTCATCTTGCAGGTATATTGGGTGGCCTCCTGCCCGTTGATATAGATCTTGCCGTCGCGGGTCTCCAGTTTATTTCCTTCGTAGACGCCGATGATACGGCTGTATTGCGCCTGCGTGCTGTCGTTGATGGTGAGTATATCGCCTTTCCTGGGCACCTGTATCGGGCCCATATTATCTGTATTCCAGTGGTAGTATTTGAAATTATTGGGAAAGATATTGGCCACCGGCATCATCTGTGCTCCGGCAGGGTAGGAAAAGGGTACTACGGCCTTGACGCCCTCTGCGCCTCGGCACCGTGCAGCGTCTGCGCGCGTCATCCTGATGAGAAGCGTATTGGCATTCTGTGCGTCCACTATTTCGGCATGATACTGCTGCAGGCTTTCGGCCACGTCTTCATGTACTTCATGTACAAAAGTGACAGACCACGATAGCATCGCATTGACGGGTTCTTTCTCCTGCTGATCATTGATATAGAGCAGGCCATCTTTCAATTCTACTTTATCGCCGGCTATAGCCACGCATCTTTTCATGTAGATGGTGCGGTCAGATATACTGCGGGTGGCGACAGAACCCTCCAGCTCCTGGCCGGTATAGGCAGCCTCACGCACGAGATCGTAATAAGTACGGTCCTCGCGACCCACCAGCACCGTATCTCCCGCAGGGAAATGAAACACTACCACATCACCCCGCTGTACGGGGCTCGTGGCCGGCAGCCTGTAGGTCGTAAAGGGTATCCTGAGGCCGTAGGCCAAGCGACTGGCCATGACCACATCACCCACATGTACGCTCTGCTCCATAGCAGGCGTGGGGACACTGTAGTGCGGATTTACGGCCTTTAGCAATACAAGGGATACGATCAGGATACCGGAGCCTATAGCCGCCATCCTGTCTTTTAGGGTGCTTTTGCTCATTCGTTTTCAGTTTGTGGTCCGGTAGGGTTTACTCCCTTGGTGCCCACTTATTGTGGATATTGGTGAAGAGCCGGTTCCACCGGATCTTGTGTAGCAGGTCTGTAGCATTGGTATCCCAGCTAAACCAGATGAACCAAGCCTTGCCCACGATATGGTCCTCCGGTACGAAGCCCCAGAAGCGGGAGTCGGCAGAGTTGTGACGGTTGTCGCCCATCATCCAGTAGTAGCCCATCCTGGTGGTGTACTGTGTGGTCTCTTTGCCGTTGATATAGATCTTGCCGTCTTTTTCCTCCAGCTTATTGCCCTCGTATATCTGTATGAGGCGGCGGTACTGATCCAGCGTGCTGTCATTCAGGGTGAGTACGTCACCCTTTTTGGGCAGCCAGATAGGGCCGAAGTTGTCTATATTCCAGTGATAGTACTTGAAATCATTCGGGAAGATATTGGCTACGGGAAACATCTTATTATCTGCCGGGTAGTACCACTCATGCACTTCTTTGATACCCGCTACGCCTTTGAGTTTTGCGGCGTTCTCTTTGGTGAGGCGGAATACATATGCATTATGCTCTTCATGACCCTGCGCATTGGCGTTGTAATCCTGGCCCATCAGCTCGGCTGTATAGTCCTGGCAGAATTGGGCTACGCTCTGTTCTGTCAGTTGCACATTGTCTGCAAAGGTCACTGACCATGGCAGGTAGGCATTCTCCGGCTCATATGCCTTCTCGTCATTGACATACAGGATGCCGTCCTTGAGTTGTATTTTGTCTCCCGGCACGCCCACGCACCGCTTGATGTAGTTCTCGCGCTTGTCTACCGGGCGCGCCTTGATCTCGGTCTGGTACTGCTCCTTCACACGGTCTATGGGACTGGTAGTGGTATTGTTCTCCTGCTTCAGCTGGTACTCTGCCTCACGCACCAGATCATAGTAGGTGCGGTCCTGCTTCATCAGCGCTACGGTATCCCCGGCGGGGAAATTGAATACGACCATGTCATACCGCTTCACTTTCTGCAGCGCAGGCAGCTTCATAAACGGCAGCTTGATCCACTCGAGGTATGACTGTGTGGTAGAGCCCGGCAGGCTGTGATGTACGAGTGGCAGTGCCAGCGGTGTCTCCGGTATGCGGGCACCATAGTGGAATTTGCTCACAAAGAGGAAATCGCCTACCAGGAGGGTTTTCTCCATAGAAGGTGTGGGGATCGTATAAGCTTCAAAGACAAACATACGTAGCAGGTATGCCGCCACGAGTGCAAAGATGAGCGCGTCTGTCCATTCTCTCACGATGCCTTTGGGGAAAGTTTTCTGATTTGGCCGCAGG
>JAFDYP010000609.1 GCA_018267355.1 Bacteroidota bacterium | reverse complement strand
TCAAATATCTTCTCTGCGTATTCCTGGTCAAAACCGATCCCATTATCAGTCACAGTGATCAGGTGATAAAGTGAATTGGCATCAGCATTACTATGCTGTATGTCAGTCCCGGGTACCTGCGTATAATCGATATCGATATAGACCGGTTGTCCGGCTCTCGAATACTTTATTGAATTGCCTATCAGGTTTTGAAATAGCTGGTACATCTGCACCGGTACACCATGTATGTGTGGCAGCTTGTGCCACGTGATCTTTATCTCCCTTCCTTCTTCGGGATTTATTGATTCCTCTTTGACGCGCTCCAATATGCTATTCAAGTCTATATCCTCATACTGAGAGGAGACATCATGGGCCTTGGAGTATATCAGCAGGTCATCTATAAACTGCTGCATATTTTTGCTCGACGTGATGATACGCTGCAGTAATTCTCTTTTTCGTTCTTCTGTGGCCTGGGTATCAGGGTCCAGTATCATATTAGCAAAGGTACGTATCTTGCGCAGGGGCTCCTGCAGATCATGACTGGCTACATGATTAAAGGCCCGCAACTCCTTGTTTTTAGCCATGAGCATCTCATTATTCTCTTCGAGAAGCTTATTGTTTGCCTTGAGTTGTTCTTCCGCTATTTTACGCTCACTCAGATCGCGTGTCACCTTTGAGAAGCCTACCACAGTGCCATCTGCATCATGCAGTGCTGTGATCACCACACTTCCCCAGAATCTGGTGCCATCCTTACGTACCCGCCAGCCTTCGTGAGTAGCCCGTCCATTTTTCCGGGCCAGGCCGATGAGCTGCTCCGGTAGCTGATTCTTGCGATCTTGCTCACTGTAGAAAAGCCTGAAATTCTTTCCCACTATCTCATCAGCTGTATATCCTTTGATCTTGGTGGCGCCCATATTCCAGTTCCTGATCGTACCGTCTGTATCCATCAGTATGATGGCATAGTCCTGCACCTCTGCTATCATTTTCTGGTACTGCTCCTCATTGCGGCGCAGCATTTCACTCTTCTCCTGCAGATCATAGTTCAGTTCGCTGATCTTCAGGTTAGCCTTGGCGGTATCTGTGACCAGGTGTGTCACACTGAGTATCCCATATACACCTCCGGCACCATCTGATAGCGGTAGCAGATGCATATCAAAAAGGTCCTCTCCATTGATGAGCGATTTTGTGTGATTGTACCGGACATTTTCTCCGGTAAGGACACGCGCCAGATCAGTCTGGATGGCCGTTCCCTTGATCTGTGGGAATAGCTCATGGACGGGCCGGCCTATGACCTCTGCTAAGACAAAATGGTAGCGCTCCAGAGCCTTGTTGTTCATGGATATGAGGCGCAGTTCTGTATCAAATGCCATGATAAGGTCTGTGCTGGAGTTGATCAGGGCCTCAGCAAATTGATTGCCTTTACGCAGACGTTCGTTTTGTATGTCAATGAAGACTTTGAAGGAGCGGGAAGTAACCTCCTGCAGGTAATAATCTATCTCGGCGCTGATCTCCCTGTATCTATTGAAATCCTGCGTATACTCCGGCAGCAGTTGCAATAAGGCCGTGCGCCTGACATATTGCGCCTTTGTAATATCTTCTGCTACCAGCTGGTCCCTGCCTATGATGGGCAGCTGATTATTTACCCATTTCTGTAGGGCATCTTCTATTTGCGCCTCCATCTCTCCACGCACTATATAGCTCCAATACTCTCTGGTGGGTTCTACGGATATCTTCATGCGGTCCTCCTCGGGTATCGCAGAGAAATACTTCATGATAGGCGCTTCCACCTGCTCTGATAGCTGCCACTGCAGATCGATAAAAACTTCCAGCCGCTGCTCCAGTATAAATGAAATGAAGTCCGGCAGGAAATGCAGGCTCTTTTTTGCTCCGCTGACCTCAGGTACACCTATCTTCATCCTTGCGTGTTTTTAGGTGATTGGAGCAATACGAAATCTTGCCTGTCCGGTCTTTGATGGCCGGACCAGTCCATAGAGCCTATCAGCTCCATCATTTCTTTCAAAACGGAAAAGGAGCTAGGCTTGCGGATATACCGGTCAGCGCCTTGCCCGTACATTTCATCTACTTGTTCCTGATTGCCTGAGGTGGAGTAGATAATGACCGGAATATTTGCTAATGCCTTTGAAGCACGGATCTCGGCCAGGCATTCTTTTCCGTTCTTGATAGGCATATTCATGTCCAGAAATAAGACATCGGGCAGTGCCTCTACAGGGCTATCCATAAGTTTTTGAAGTAGCATGCTGCCATTTTCAGCCATGGTGAGCCGCGCCTGCGGCAAGCTAGACGCTACAGCTTGTGCAAAAAGCTCTCTGTCATCCTCGTCATCATCGGCCAGCATTATTTTGAGATCCTTTTTTACAGGCATTATGAGTGTATGGTTTTTATATAAGAACAGGGATCGATATAACAGCAAAATTCATGCTGCAAAAAAATCCCCATATAGGGAACATATCTTAAATCCGCAGTTGGCAATTTACATCGATGTGATAACCTACTTGAAAGATCAAACCGACTATCACAGGATCACGGGGAAGATTATCCACAAAAATTCACAGATGCCTTACAAAACAATGGCCGTGCCGGTGATAAATACCGTCTTCCAGCTGTATAGACGGATTGTCT
>JAFDYP010000608.1 GCA_018267355.1 Bacteroidota bacterium | reverse complement strand
TCACCGTAGAAGTCTGTTTCAAACAGGGTAGTCGTGCCCTCCGCAGCATTGCCGGTGAAGATCGGCGCATCCATCTGCACAAAACCACGCTCCTGAAAGAACTTATGGATCGAGTAGATGATCGTATTGCGCACACGCATGATAGCCCACTGCCTGCGCGAGCGTAGCCACAGGTGGCGGTTATCCATCAGAAATTCTACACCGTGATCCTTTGGCGTGATAGGATAGTCAGTAGCCAGGCTATACACTGTCAGCGCCGAGGCCTGCAGCTCATAGCCGCCAAATTGTTTTTCGTCTTTGCGCACAGTACCTGTTACTTCAAAGGCGCTCTCTTGAGTCAGTTTCTTAGCCGTCTCAAATACCTCCTCGCCTACATTATTTATATCTACAATGCACTGGGTAAATCCGGTGCCATCCCTCATCACGAGGAATACAATGGTCTTCGAATCGCGCTTCTGTGACAGCCATCCTTTGAGTGTCACTTCTTTGCCTTCGTGCTTGCCTAAATCTTTAATATAAGTATGTGCCATAACGCCGTGAATATAGCAAAATAGCCGCAGAGGCTATAGATGTTATAGATTATAAGAATTCAATAATGAAATAATATGAGATGTAAAAAGATTGGCCGAGACAATCGGCGTGTTTAGAAAATGTACTTCTGCTGACCCCGGAAATCTGGAATCCTACCGAAATCAAAAAAGCAAAAATTGCCTTTGGCACCATTATCGCAAACTTGTCGGCACTAATTCTTTAACCAAAAACATTTCAAGCATGAAAAGCATGAAAAACCTCGCAATGGCCGCAGTGGCGGTATTTTTTACAATGGGCGCTATCGCACAGACAGAAGGCGCTAAGCAGTCTGGCGAAAAGGCCCCTGCCTCTCAGGAGTCTAAGAAGACAGAAGCACCTGCGGGCACTGTAGCCAAACCGGCCACAGACCACGCAGCTGCTACTGATACGACAAAAGCTCCTAAATAGTAGCTTAGGTTGTAGCGAGTAAATGTAAGGAGCTCCCGGTTTCTGGGCGGTAGCTCCTTACTTATTTTTGTCAGGGGCTACCGAGAGGTGGGGTAAGTTCGCCATTGGCACTAAATTGGATGCGAAGGTGCTATTGATCAAAAAAAATCAGTAGTATGAAAGTTTTAAGAAATGTAATGCTCGCCATGGCGGCACTCTTCGTATCAGTAGTAGATTATGCTCAGGCAGATACTACCACATCTACTTCCAAGACCAGACACCACGAGATGAAGGAAAAGACAAAGACTACCACGCATCCCGATGGCTCTACCCGCACTGTGACCAAATCAAAACCGACACACAAAGTGGTAAAGGCCGACTCCACCCGCGGCAAATAAACGCGCTTCTCTCTAAAACAATAACGCCGGTTCACAGGACCGGCGTTATTGATTCCAAAGCGAACCGGAATTACGCCTTGTGCATCTTAGACTTTGCCAGCAGGAAGAGTACCGTCGATTCATTAAGCAGCATCCAGTAGCTACCTATATCTGATATCGCTTTGGTAAAGGTGTCAAACTCTACCGGCTTTACCACGTAGCTATTCACGCCCAGCATGTAGCTGGTGACCAGATCTGAGTCCTCGCGCGAGGAGCTTAAGATCACTATCGGGATGGTCTTCGTGCGGTCATCAGCCTTGATACGGCGCAGCACTTCCAGGCCGCCTATTTTGGGCATATTGAGGTCCAGCAGTATCATGCGGGGCGTATTATCAGGATTGCGGTCGGCATAGTTCCCTTTGGCAAAAATGAAGTCCAGCGCCTCGGCACCATCGTCTACATGGTAGATGTTATTAGAGATGTTTTGTTCCTCCAGGCTCATGAGCGTGAGCCGCGCTTCATATGGGTTGTCCTCTACCAGCAGGATGTCTACTTGTTGATTGTCCATGATCTCAAAATTTGATATTAGTTAGGTAATGTGAAATAAAATGTTGCTCCTTTCTCTGGTTCACTATCAGCCCATACCTTGCCACTGTGCTTAGTAATGATCCGCTGCACCAGTGCCAGTCCCACACCAGTCCCCTCATACTCCGTTACCTTGTGCAGCCGCTGGAATACGGCAAAAAGCTTATCATAAAACTCCATGTTGAATCCCGCTCCATTGTCCTTCACATAGTAGGTGTTCATCCCATTGCGGTGAGAGGTCCCTATCTCTATTAGAGGGCTTTCTTTCTTGCGCGAGTACTTTACTGCATTTGATATCAGGTTTGCCCATACCTGCCGCATCAGTATCGGATCGCATTTGGCATCGGCCAGGTCATTGATACGTATTTCTGGTACTGTATATTGATCGCTGTTTTGCAGGTCTTTGATCACGCTTTGCACCAGATCCTGCATTTCTACCTGACGCACCTCTATCGCAGCCCGCCCCAGGCGCGAGAAGTCCAGCAGGTCATCTATCAGCTGGCCCATCTGTGCCGCATTTTTCATGATGATATGGAGGTTTTCAAATGATACCTTGCTGATCTTTGCCTCTTCCATCTTCAGCACCATGCGGCTGAAGCCATTGATCACACGCAGCGGTGCGCGCAGGTCATGCGCTACAGAGTAGCTGAATGCTTCCAGCTCTTTATTGACGGTTTCCAGCTGGGCTGTTCGCTCACGTACTTTTGTCTCCAGTGAGTCATTCAATGCACGTATCTCTGCCTCGGCCTGCATCAGTTGTTCTTTTTTGCGCTCCTCCTCCTGCAGGCGGCCTATCTCATAGCTTTGCTCTATATGCCTGCGGCTAAATGCCCGGAACTGATATGCCCATAGCCCGCAGATAAAGAAGATCACACAGGCCAGCAAAGCGTGGATGATAAAAGCCTCCAGGCTCATGTACTCCAGCTGGGTGAAGTATACCCTG
>JAFDYP010000607.1 GCA_018267355.1 Bacteroidota bacterium | reverse complement strand
GTTGACAGTCGACCGTTGACTTTTTAAAACAACAATAAACCAACAATAACAAATGGCTACAAAGCAAGAAAGAGCGGAGGCGCTCAAGAAAGAATGGGCGACTAACCCACGCTGGAAGAATGTAACCCGTGCATACACAGCAGAGGAGGTGATCAATATCAGCGGCTCTGTCAAGATCGAGTACTCTCTGGCCCGCAATGGCGCTGAGAAGCTCTGGAACAGGCTGCAGTCTGACGCATGGGTAGCGGGCCTCGGCGCGCTGACCGGCAATCAGGCTATCCAAGAGGTAACAGCCGGTATGAAGGCTATCTACCTCTCCGGCTGGCAGGTAGCAGGTGACGCTAACCTCTCTGGTGAGATGTACCCTGACCAATCCCTCTACCCGGCTAACTCTGTACCATCTGTAGTGAAGAGGATAAACAATGCGCTGCTGCGCCGCGACCAGATCGAGTATATGGATGGCGAGCCACAGCGTGACTGGATGGTGCCTATCGTAGCTGACGCTGAGGCGGGCTTTGGTGGCAACCTGAACGCATTTGAGCTGATGAAGCAGATGATCGAGGCAGGCGCTGCGGGTGTACACTGGGAGGACCAGCTGGCATCTGCCAAGAAGTGCGGCCACCTGGGTGGCAAGGTACTCGTACCTACCCAAGAGGCGATCAACAAGCTGACTGCTGCCCGTCTGGCTGCTGACGTTTGTGGTGTGCCTACACTGGTGATAGCTCGTACTGACGCTGAAGCTGCAAACCTCATCACTACTGATATTGATGAGAGGGATCACAAGTTCCTGACTGGTGAGCGCTCACCAGAGGGCTACTTCTACGTGAAGAATGGCCTGGAGCAAGGTATAGACCGTGGCCTGAGCTACGCTAACTATGCTGACCTGATCTGGATGGAGACTGGCAACCCAGACCTCGGCCTGGCTCGTGAGTTCGCTCAAGCGATCCACGCCAAATACCCTGGCAAGATGCTGGCATACAACTGCTCTCCATCATTCAACTGGGCTAAGTACATGGACGTAAAGCAAATGGCTAGCTTCCGCGAGGATATCGCTGCTATGGGCTACAAGTTCCAGTTTATCACCCTGGCTGGTTTCCACGCGCTGAATACAGCGATGTTTGAACTGTCTAAGGCATATGTAGACCGTGGTATGGCAGGCTTCTCTGAGCTGCAGCAGCGCGAGTTTGCACTGGAGAAGGATGGCTTCAAGGCTATCAAGCACCAGTCATTTGTAGGTACCGGCTACTTTGACGCGGTACAGCAAGTAGTACAACAAGGCAACTCCTCTACTACAGCCCTCGCTGGCTCTACAGAGGCAGAGCAGTTCCACTAAATATACTCCACTATGTAAACGGAAGGCGCGGACATTGTCTGCGCCTTTTTTATTTTTGCCCCAAGAAGTATTATGAAAGCACGCTTCTCAGCCCTCGTTCTCATTCTCTGTTGTGTCACATTCTCTGTGTCACCGCTGCTGACCAAACGCTGGAATAACTCCGGCTCGCAGGCGGTGATCAGTTGGGATATCTATGGCTACTGGCTGTACCTGCCGTCGCTCTTTTATGATGATCTGGGCAAGCTCAATAACTACGACTACATACACAATATTTATCACCCCGGTAGTGATGCTAAAGACCAGGCCTTTGTCATACCTGAGACAGGCCTGTATGTGATGAACTACCCATGTGGTATGGCTATCATAGAGCTGCCGGCTTTTGCGGCGGGGCATGTAGCGGCAAAGGCACTGGGGTATAAAACGGATGGATTCACAAGGCCATATCAGATAGCGCTGACATGGTGGTGTGTGATCGTGGCCTGCTTTGGTATATGGATACTGCGGAGGCTGCTGCTTAGGTATTTTGATGACTGGCTGGTAGCCTTGGTGCTAGCTATCGTCTGCCTGGCTACGAACTATCTCAACTTTGTGGCCTTCTCGCCGATGACGCATGCGTTCTTATTTACCATCTATGCGTGTATCATCTACCTCACGGACCTGTACTGGGCTGATACTAAAAAAAGCGGCTATATCATAGCGATAGGTCTGCTCTCGGGACTGGCCACCATCACGAGGCCTACGGAGATCATTTGTGCACTCATCCCGCTGCTGTGGGGTGTGCGTGATATGCGGACACTACAGGAGCGGATCAGATTTCTGCTGGGAAATGTACGGGTGCCGGTACTTTTTGTACTGGCTGCCTTCATAGCCGCGCTGCCACAGCTCCTGTACTGGCACCACTATGCAGGGCATTGGTTATTCTTTAGCTATCATGGGGATGACAAGACTTTCAGCTTCCTGCACCCGCATGTGATAGATGTCCTCTTCAGCTATAAGAAAGGATGGTTTATGTACACGCCGGTCATGATCCTTTCTATGATGGGATTTTATCAGTTGTACCGCAGCTACAGGCAGCTCTTTTGGGCTTCGGCTTTGTTTACGATACTCAACATATACCTGATCTCTGCCTGGGACTGCTGGTGGTATGGCGGTAGCTTCTCTATGCGGCCGATGATCGACTCCTATCCGCTGCTGATGTTTCCGATGGCAGCTTTTCTGGATGATACGCTGCGCAGCCGGTGGTGGCGGTATGTGGTGATAGTATTCCTTCTGTTTTGCCTGTGGCTGAATATCCTGATGACCTATCAGAGCAATGGTTCCTTTAAGTACGGCATAATGGATGGTGATTATACTTCACGTGCTTACTACTGGAGGATATTTGGCAAGACCAATACGACGCTGAAAGACAAGAAGCTGCTGGATACAAATGAAGAGCTACCTGAGCGCCTGGAGTCCTCCATGAAAGAGATCTACAAAGTGGACCTGGCCAAAGAGCACCTCGACTCCCTGGCAGAGGCCTCGGGCGGCCTGAGTATTGTACTGAATAGTGAGCGCCAATGGTCAGGCAAGTATCAGGTGCCTGTGGATCATACCGTATGTAAGGGCTGGTACCGAGTCTACGCCACAGCCTACTATCCGGACAAGGAGTGGAACATGTGGGACAATACGCAGCTATGCTTCGGATTCTACAAGGGCGACCAACAGGTGAAAGAGAAGATCATCCGTATACAGCGTATCACTGACCAGGGATGGCCGCAGGAGGTCTATGTAGACCTGAAGGTCCCTCACGATAAGGACTACGATGCACTCATCATACATCTCTGGCAGGCCAATAGCAAGAAGCCTATCTACATCAGCAATATCAGGGTAGCGTACACTCCCGGGGAGTGATGAGGTTATTTATCGCGGACAAATAGAACAACCTTGCGTACGTCGCCCCATGGCGCTGTATGCTCAAAGGTTCTGACCTCTCTGAGCTCAGGATGGTGACGGAGGGAATCCAGAGGCACGTGATGCTCAAAAGCTGAATAAAAATCATCCCAGAGGATGATACTACCAGGGGCATACCGGGTGCCGGGCTCGTTATTGTCAAACATAGCATTGTAGAAAATATCTATGTCTGTGAGTTCGCTGAAATAAGAGGCATCAAAATAATAATGATAGCTACGCTGATCCGGTATGTGCTGCCTGACGTAGGTGATAGCATCACTATCGCACTCCTGGTCCGTATGGATGATAAAGTCATATGGATAGTAGGCATAGATACTATGGTGAGATACGAAAAATACCGCCGCAACAATATATACCATACCGACTATGTAGCTATGATACCTCAGGCGGGACAGCAGCTGGTCCAGGTACTCCATGCCTATCACCATCAGGAGCATCATGACGCCTCCTATAGCTACAAATACACGGGTCATACCAAAGGAGCCGAATATCCCCAGCGCCCAGAATACCGTGTGCATACTCAGAAATATGATGAATATAGCTGCCAGCAGCAGTGGCTCTCTGCGAATGAGGCTGGAACGTCTCTGCAGCAAGCTAATAAGGGCAGCGACGACAACGCCTAGTACACCAACATAAAGCAGGGCAGCATCGGGCACGCCGGTTATGGATGGCATCTCCTGCATATAGTATAGCCATGGGCCACTGCCATAGTGACCATCTGCAGTAGCGTACGGTATAGTGTGCAGCGGCCATAGCAGGTCGCCGTGCTGATAGGGAGCTCCGGCCAGTCCATATAGTAGATGGCCGGTGAGCATCAGCGGCAGTAAGCGCCACTGCCGGAGCCAGACCAGGTAGCCAGCCATGACGGCTCCGATGAAAATACCCTCCGACCGTATAAATGGTAAAAATGAGATGAGCACGGCGCTCCAGCCATAGCGGCCCGTCACGATCAGGTAGACGCATGTAGTGACCATCAGGTCTGCCAGAGGCTCCGTGAGGCCGGAGAATGACTCTATGAAAACAAGGCGGCAGAAGATACCTATGATAAAAATGAATGGCGCCCACCTGTAGCCCAGCCTACGCCCTGTGAGGTATACCAGCCAGAGGGTCATGCAGGAGATGAGTACATTCTGCAGGCGTACGGCGGCAAAGCCTATCTGGGCGGCCGCAAAAAAAACGAGTGTATACACAGGCTTGGCCCAGCTGTGAAAGAAAAACAATGGGTACTTGATAGCGTAGCGTGCGTAGAGGTAGTGCATGATACTATCGCCCTCATCTGCCGTGCCGTCTGTGCAGGCAAGTATACAGACCGAAAGCAGCAGATAGCATGCAAATCCTGCTAGCGCGACCTTATGTTCTCTAATAAAAGTTTTCATACTGATCAAAGCAATCCATGATCCGCAAAGCTATAATAATCATTGTCACCGATAATCAGGTGATCATTCAGGATAATGTCTACGAGGCGGCAGGCATCCTTTAGTTTTTGTGTCAATTCTTTATCCTGATGTGAGGGTTTGAGATTGCCGGAGGGGTGATTGTGCGCTACGATCAGGTAGCTGGCCAGTTTCTCTATGGCAGCCTTCAGGATGATCTTAGTATCTGCTACCGTACCCGATACACCGCCCCGGCTCAGCGTGTCATGGGCTATCACCTTGAGTGATTTATTCAGATATAGTACGACAAACTCCTCATGCTGTAGGTCAGAGAGCGAGGCCTGTATGTAGTCGT
This sequence comes from Bacteroidota bacterium, assembly GCA_018267355.1. Classification (GTDB taxonomy): domain Bacteria; phylum Bacteroidota; class Bacteroidia; order Chitinophagales; family LD1; genus UBA1941. The sequence continues at coordinate 4,128 of JAFDYP010000607.1, read as the reverse complement.
AGGCCTTCTGTGACGAAAGTATGACTGGCTTCTCCATAGCTGTGCTGCGCTGGCGGCGCTTGCCCAGCTCCAGCGCGGCGATGATGCTGATGGCCTTTGCCTCACCGATACCACGAAACTTTTTCAGATCATTGACACTGAGCTTGCTTAGCTCCACGAGATTATTGTGTGAGGCATCGAGTATCCTCCGCGCCAGATCTACGGCGCTTTCTTCATCATTGCCCGAGCTGATGAGGATGGCTATCAGCTCAGCATCACTGAGGGCAGCGCGGCCTTTGAGCAGGAGTTTCTCACGGGGGCGGTCCTCCTCGGCCCATTGGGCTATAGAGCGGGATGTTTTATCAGGAATGATGCGTTCTTCAGCCATAGTTTCAATTTTTAATAACCCCATGCTGGGGAATGGCAGATGTTTTGATGCCTCGGCAAGTATACGCTACGGCGGCTTTAAATCAAAAAACTAAAACCATACACATGAAATATTTTACCTTGTTGCTTATCTGTATAGCTGCCCTCACGGCCAAGGCTCAGTACATAGACCTCCTGCAGAGTGATACCTCGCTGCACTGGTTTGCCGCCCATGATAATACTTCTCTCAATGGCACCACGCACTCGGAGACCTCGGAGAATTTTATCGGTCACGATACGATGATCAATGGCAGGCAGTATGCTATCACGTACAATGGGCTGCAGCGCAGGCACTTTCGCGAAGACGCCCAGCATCGTATCTATGCCCTGGACCCTAATGACACCGTAGAGACCCTGCTTTATGCCTTTGATGCGCAGCCGGGAGATACTATAGCCTTTCATGGTTTCATAGGAGATACTACACTCGAGTCGCATGAGTTTTTCTACGCTATAGATAGTGTAGACTCTATGATGATAGGTGGCACGCTGCGCCATGCTGTGCACGTGAGTACGGATATACCCAGCGGGCAGACCGTGCAGACCTTTACGCTCACGTGGATAGAGGGTATAGGCGAGCAGCACTACGGCCTGCACTCCGTTTTTGTAAGTGACATTTATAATGGCTACAGCTTCTGCGGGATACATGCAGATACAGGCTATGTCTATGCTGCATCAGTGTCATGCTATGAACTGCTGAGTGTGAATGATCTCAGCGATGCACAGAAGCTACGCCTATACCCCAACCCGGCTACAGCAATGCTCACCGTAGAGAATAATAGTACAGAGCTGCTGGCGGGCTACCGCATAGTGGATATCACAGGCCAGCAGGTGGCAGATGGTATATTGGCCAACAGGGCCTCCGGCAGCATACCTGTGAGCAGCCTGGCTCCGGGTGTGTACTTTGTGCTGCTCAGCGATGAGAATGGACATGTTTTCAAGCAACGTATCATAAAGCAGTGATGAAAGGTGCAATACACCTGCAATAAAAATACCAGCTATCCGTGCTGCGCGGTATTGATTTTTCCTTCGCAGAAATATAGCAGACGAACGTTGTAATTTATGTTTTGGTGATACAGGGCAATGTACTTTTGCCCCACTAAAATCACTGAATGAAAAAGCTCCTGACGAGCCTGGTGCTCCTCGTATCTATATCCTTATTTGCACAGAGGGATTATAAGGCCAATGTAGAGATCGTACGCGATAGCTTTGGCGTACCACACATTTTTGGTAAGACTGATGCTGATGTAGGCTATGGCCTCGGCTGGGCTACCTGCGAGGATGATTTCAAAACGCTGCAGTGGATGTTTCTGGCGGGCAAGGAAATGGCCGGCCTGCATATGGGCAAGGACGGCGCGATCATAGACTATGCTGTGAACCTGCTGCGCGTGCGCGAGCTGGTAGATGCGCGCTATGAGCAGGACCTCTCGCCCCATGTGCGCGAGATCATAGAGGCCATGACCCTCGCGGTAAATAAATATGCCGAGCTGCACCCGGAGGAGGTGATCGTAAAGAAGTCATTCCCGGCGTCGCCGCATGATATAGTGGCGGGATACGTACTGGCTGAATCGCTGCTGAGCGGTGTAGATGGCCCGCTGAAAAGTATCGTGAATGGCACGCAGCCTACGGTACCCTTTGCTGAGAAAGGCAAAGGGTCAAACGGTATCGCCTTCAACTCTGCCAAGACCAAGGACGGCGCCACCTATCTGGATATCAACTCCCACCAGCCGCTAGAGGGGCCTCTCTCCTGGTATGAGATACACCTCTGCAGCGAGGAGGGCTGGAATATCATGGGCGGTACTTTTCACGGCGGTGTCACGGTGTTTCACGGGGTGAATGAATACCTGGGCTGGGCGCATACGGTCAATAACTTTGACGGGGTAGATGTATTTCAGCTACAGCCTGATCCTAAGAAGAAGAACCACTACCTGGTAGATGGCAAGTCATATCCGCTGGAGGTCAAGGCCGCCACGCTGCACGTGAACCTGTCTAAGAAAGGCAAGTTTGTACTACCGGTGAAGAAGAAAGTCTGGTGGAGTATGTATGGAGCTACGCTGGTGACCAAGAAGGGCATCTTTGCCATCAGGCTCGGTGCCAATATGAATGTGAAGACGATAGAGCAATATTTTCAGATGAATAAGGCGCATAACTATACAGAGTTTCGCCGTGCGCTTGATATACAGGGAGCTGCGATGATGACTACCATATATGCAGACCGCTATGATACCATCATGTGCCTGAGTAATGGCCTGCTGCCTATGCGTAAACCCGGCTATGACTGGCTGCATACCGTACCAGGCAATACTACCAAGACGCTCTGGACCACCTTTCACCCGGAGAAGGACCTGCCTCAGGTGGTCAACCCTAAGAGCGGCTATGTTTTCAACTTCAATAACTCGGCCTTTGACTGCACGGCACCGGCAGATGATCCCAGGCCGGCAGACTACGACCCGACCATGGGCTATACGCTCACGCCTACCAGCCGCAGCCTCCGATTTAATGAGCTGATACAAAAGTACAAGAAGGTAGACTGGAATGACTTCCTGACATTGAAGTATGATGAGGGATACGGCCATCATATCCACTTCTTCAAAGACTATCCTGTGGATGACATATTTGACCTCTCTGCCAAGGATTACCCGGACCTGACGGATATACTCGGCAAGTTTAAAGCGTGGAACTCGTACCGTATGGCACCTGTCACTGATACGAACTTTGCGCCGATCTACAAGACATTCTGGACGCTGTATAGCGATACGAAGGATAATGAAGCGCTGTATGCCAGAGACTCCGTGAAGCGCCGCGAGTTCTTTGTAGCCTCGCTACGCAAGACAAAAGCTGAGATGCTCAAAGACTTTGGTACGCTGAATATACAACTGGGCGACCTGCAGCGCCACCAGCGCGGCGATGTGGATCTGCCGCTGGGTGGTGGCCCTGACATGATCCGTGCAGCCTACCCGCAGCCGTACAAGAACGGCCGTTTCCGCACCTTTGTGGGTGACTCGTACATCATGCTGATCCGCTTTACCAAGGATGGGCCTGAGGTGCACACAGTGTCACCATATGGCGCGTCAAACAAGCCCGGCAGCCCGCACTACACCGACCAGATGAAGCTCTATGCTAATAAGCAGACGAAGCTCATGACCTTTGACAAGGCTAAGATCTATAAGACGGCAGAGAAGATCTATCATCCGCAGTAGGGCTTTGCTGGTTTCAGATCGGGCGACCTGAAACGGCGGTGTTCATGCGAGGAGGCTTGAACCTGCGGGATTACTCCCTGTGCGCAATACACATATCTTTAGCCTGTGATTATTCCATCAGATATCAAGGAAACATTTTACAAAGTCATAAAGGGCTATCTACCACTGTCTGATTTTGAGCAATGGATCTACAACTGTGATCATACGGAAAGCTATTTTTGGCCTGATGACAGGCTCATCCTCTTGACTTTGGATTATAATAGTGGGCATGCTCCACATGAGGTGCGTCGGATACTTTTTAAGTATATATCGGAGGCGGAGATGGAAACCTGGAATCTGCTATACCTTCTGACCGAGGCAAAGAAAAAGGATGAAAGGTTGCCAGCTATACTAATGGAATTTTACGATCTCTATTTCGGGTACGATTTTATGCAAGATTTAGCTTTGTCATATGGGTTACGGGTGGAAGTTCCCTATGCCAATGAAAGCTGGAATGATCTATCTCCAAGTGAGCAACAACAAATGC
>JAFDYP010000606.1 GCA_018267355.1 Bacteroidota bacterium | reverse complement strand
TAGACCTCATCATCCAGTCAGGATTCAAGATACAGGCGATGAAGCTCACCCGCCTCTCCAAGGAGAAGGCTGAAGAGTTTTATGCAGTGCACAAAGAGCGTGGCTTCTTCGGAGACCTCGTTAAGTTCATGACTGAAGGCCCTATCGTAGCCGCAGTACTGGAGAAAGACAACGCTGTAGAAGATTTCCGCAAGCTGATCGGTGCTACCAACCCTGCCAATGCTGCAGAAGGCACTATCCGCAAGCTGTATGCTACAGATATCGAGCGCAATGCCGTTCATGGCTCTGACTCTGATGAGAATGCTGCTATCGAGGCATCATTCCACTTTGCCGGCGTGGAGAGGTACTAAGCATCTTTCCTAAAATATACTAAGCCATCTACTACCCTATCGGTACTTTGACGGTTTTTGCCGAACTTTAGCCCTATGCTCACACGGCGAATACTCCTGCTATCTATGCTGCTCACCTCAGGGCTGGCGCAGGCTTCTTATGTTCTGATCCCTATGGACCTGGCGCAGAAGAACCACCTGAAGGCCTATGGCATTGCTTTCTGGATACTAAAGAATGGCGGTGAGGTAGACTGGCTGCTCAACTATCGCGGCGGCAGTTTTGCTACCAAATATGTCTCTAATATTGAAACCGAATGCACCGTACGCGGCGTCTCTGCTGAGGTGATAGCGGATGGCCAGTACACAGGTATACTGAATGAAATAGCCAACCCGGAGGCCAATATGGACGTAGTGAAGCTGGAGAAAGCCCCACGCATGGCGGTCTATCAACCCCGCTCTATGCAGCCATGGGATGATGCGGTGACCATGGTACTCACCTATGCCGAGATACCATACGATGCTATCTATGATGATGAAGTGCTGGATGACAAGCTGGCAAAGTATGACTGGCTGCACCTGCACCATGAGGACTTTACAGGTCAGTATGGCAAGTTCTACGCCTCCTACGCTACTGCCAAATGGTACCAGGACCAGGTAGCAGACCTGGAGGAAATAGCCAAACGCCGGGGCTTTGCCAAAGTCTCCAAACTCAAGCTGGCTGTGGCTCAGAAGATACGCGACTTCGTAGGCGGCGGAGGTTTCATGTTTGCTATGTGCAGCGCTACTGACTCCTATGACATCGCTCTCGATGCATATAATACAGACATCTGCGATGTGATGTATGACCACGACCCGCAGGATCCCAATGCACAGCAGCGCCTTGATTTCACACAGGGTTTTGCGTTTGAGAATTATCACCTGCGCACCAATCCGTATGAGTATGAATACTCTGATATAGATGCCAACTTTGGCAGGACGGTGCAGAAGGACCTCGATTACTTTACGCTGTTTGACTTCTCTGCCAAATGGGACCAGGTCCCTACCATGCTCACTCAGTGCCATACCAAAACCGTAAAGGGCTTTCTGGGGCAAACAACAGCCTTCAACAAGAACTATGTAAAGAAGAATGTCCTGATCATGGGGCAGAATAAGTCGGCGAATGAAGCGCGTTATATTCATGGAGAGTTTGGCAAGGGGATGTGGACCTTCTACGGTGGCCACGACCCGGAGGACTATCAGCATCTGGTAGGTGATCCCAAGACAGACCTCAACCTGCACCCCAACTCACCGGGCTACAGGCTGATATTGAATAACGTCCTTTTCCCTGCTGCACGTAAGAAAAAACAAAAGACATAACCCACCACATGAAGTACCTCAAGTATCTCACGCTGCTCCTACTCCTGTCCGTCAGTGCCGCTGCGCTCCACGCGCAGGAGGCCGAAACTCCAAAGGCTGATAAGAAAAAGCATAAGAAGCCTAAGACTGAAAAAATAGAGCCTGCAAAAGAACAGGCAGAGGGTGGTGATACCACAGAGGTAAAGGAGAAGAAGGCCCCTAAAGCCCCATCAGAAGCTACCAGCGTGACCGGCAAAAAGCGGCACAGCAAACCGGCAACGGCAAAGTCGATCCGAGCAGACTCGCTGCGCAATGTGAAGATCATGAACAACGCGCGCAAAAAAGAAGCGGCTACCAAAGCGGCTAAGAAGGCCGAGCACGACAAAATAGAAGCCAAGAAAGAAGAAAATCGCCCTAATAGTAGCGCAGAGGAGAAAGCTAATGCTGCGGTCAAAGACCCCGAGGACCGCACAATGAAGGGCCCCAGCGGCCAGAAAGTATACAGTTCGCCCAAAGGTGGCAAATACTATATCACGGGCGCAGGCAGCAAGGCATGGCTGAAACATGACAGGTAGTAGTATTATTATACGCTGGTAAAGTATCCTCTGCTTATCGCTAATGCAGGTATCAGAAGCAGAGTTCCAATCGTAATGGTCTTGTAGTGTTGGGTAATAGTGCTAAGATCCATACCGATCACTAAATCTGTAGTAGCTGTGCCAAGAATGAATGATACCAATACCAAAGCCGCTATTATCCTGTATCGTATCGTTTGTTTTTCCATTGGATACTGAGCCACCAGATATACCATGAGACAGGATATAGCCGGTAGTACAAAATAAAATGCATACTTCATCTGGTGAGGGAATATAAGGGGGATCAGCAGCATTATGTAGCTTAATTCATAAAGCTGATGCGATCTATTGGTGACTTTCACAAATGGTATTGTAGACAGAAAATAAAGTGTGAGCAATATTAGGAATGCTATTACAATCCATATTATGACTGTCGCCTGACTGTATGTCAGGTTCAATACTGGGTGCGCATACGGAGCACCGGTATTAACCAGCAGTCTGTATAGTAGCAGGCTCAGGTTCTGTGGAAGGTGCCAAC
>JAFDYP010000605.1 GCA_018267355.1 Bacteroidota bacterium | reverse complement strand
TACCCGTGGCCTGCTTTATACTTTTCTTTTATGCCTATACGGCACCATCGAAAGCTGGTTTGATAAAACAACAGCCGCATTGTAAAATAACCAATGATGAATACGACCCGTTTTCAGAGACCGAGTTTTTGCAGCACATAGGCCTCCTCTGCATCTATTTCGAGTGTCTTGTAGGCTGTGCCCGTTCCTTTGAGCAGGACCACGCGCGAGGGCGCTATGCCCAGCCGGGTAGCTATATATTCTATGAGGTACTTATTAGCTTTGCCCTCCACAGGCGGGGCCTTGATCTTCACACGGATCGTGCCATCCGCCTCCCGGCTGACCTCGTCTGTGCGCGAGTTAGGCTTTACTTTGATACGTAGCAGCATGGCCTCTATTTGCTATCCTTATATAGTAGATACTTCTGCCGCATTTCTTTGTATGCCTTCAGCGCCGGCTGCCAGCTGGCTTTGATCTCAGCTTCGGTTTTGCCGTCCAGTATCTGTTTGCGCAGCTCATCCGTGCCTGCCAGCTTGTCAAAGAAATCCGGGCTGCTAAAGAACTTCGCCTTATCCTTTGCCACCGCATACATACGGAGCAGGTATCTCACATTGACCCCATGCATCTCTGTGCTCAGGTCTTTGCGATAGTGGCGCAGGTCATAGCCCACACAGAGCTTGCCCTTATTCATCGGGTCGGTGGCGCCGGGAGTACTCTTTGGCGTAAAGCTGAAAGCACTATCCAGCGCCGCATCAGGAGATCCTATCACCTCAAAGGGCCACGGCGTACCACGCCCCACACTCACATTGGTCCCCTCAAAGAAACACAGGGATGGGTAGAGGAAGATCGCACGGTCATTTTTCAGATTGGGCGAGGGGGCCACGGGCAGGTGGTAGCGCATGCTGTGGTCATAGTCCGCACAGCTGATCACGGTCAGGTCCAGGCTGGTGGCGCTGTCTGTCCACTGTTCTCCTTTGGCCATGCGTGCATATTCGCCGGGCGTGAGGCCATAGACCACCGGCAGTGCATCTATCCCTACAAAGGAGCGGTACCTGAGATCCTGCACTGGCCCGTCTATATAGAAGCCATTAGGGTCCGGCCTGTCCAGCACGATCAGCTTTTTGCCATAGGCAGCGCAAGCATCCATCAGGTAGTGCAGCGTGGAGATAAAGGTGTAAAACCGACAGCCCACATCCTGTATATCATAGACCACCACATCTATATCTTTCAGGTCTTCTGCCGTCGGTTTCTGCTTCTTGCCGTATAGGGAGACGACGGGTATGCCAGTCTTGCTGTCCGTCGTATTGGCCACGTGCGCCCCGGCATCCGCGTCGCCGCGAAACCCATGCTCCGGCGCAAAGATCACGCGGATGTCCGTACCCAGCGCCTTCAGCGTATCTGCCAGATGGGTCTTGCCCACACGGCTGGTCTGGTTTACCAGCAGGGCCACGCGTTTGCCCTGCAGCATGGGCAGGTACTCGATCATACGCTCAGCACCCACTCTGATACGCGCGCCGGCGCCTTTGCTATAGCCGGCGGCAGCTATGATCATTAGAAAAAAGAAAAGAGGAATACTATATCTGATGAAGCGGGCCATGTCAGTTGAGCTGGTCTTTGCCCACATCCAGTCGGTTTTGCGGATGCTCATATGGCATGAAGATAAAGCTCATCAGCCCCTCCTCTGCCAGGAAGACGCACATGAACTCATCGGGATTCTTATAGTTTCGGATAAAGTCCTGCACCTTATCCTCGCTCACTACGCCGTGATGTACGAAGTCCTCCAGGTGAGAGGCATTGATAGCCCAGGTGAGGTCCATCTCCTCGCGGCTGATGATAGGCAGGCCGAGGTCTATGTCAGCCTCAGACCGCGTCACCACAAAGATCGGGTACTTGCTCACGTTGCCTTTCAGCATGCCCTGGCTCACCTGGCGGATGTAGCTCCGGCAGGTCTGCAGGTCACTCGAGAGGCTGGCCAGTATTTCTTCGTCAAATTTCACGTCACTTTCTATTAGCATGAAAGTTAGCCATTTTTCCGAACGGTCAAAATCGTATTCCAGAGACCGGGTAAATGGCCAGGTTTCACCATCCACTGAGCCGTATGGTTATGCAGCGTCACAATACAACTCACCCCGCCTCCCTTCAGGGAGGAGAAATACAAAACATCACAGCCCAAGACGAACAGATGGGTGAGGTCCAAAACACAAAGTCCGCCGAAGCGGACTCTGCAAACCATTAACTCTAAATTAAATCTGTATCAGAATTTGATCACCAGCTTATTGAATGGATCATCGCTCAGAGCGTATTTCACCTCAGTAGCTTCCTTAGCTTCATCAGCTTTCAGGTAGAGGTCCAGCCCCACCAGCGCCGTGTTGGTCTTGATAGATTTGGCGATATACTTTTGGTATCCGTCTATCTTAAAGATGACGCGTACCGATTCGCCCATTGCGGCCTTATTGAGGGCCACGGCATAGTTGCCATCCTGGTCCAGGCTGGCTGCTACCAGCTCATCACCAAATTTGTCAAAGTTGATCTTCGCATCCTTGATGGTCTGATACGTATCAGCATCTACCAGCTTGCCCGATATGACCATGATCTCAGGATGATTGATAGCCGCATTGAGCACTGCCTGTGTAGATGGCAGCAGTTTGGCTTTGTCAGCGCAGCCTTGCGCTTGCATGTTGGTGGCCACCAGGCCCACAGCGATGAGGATCATCAGTAGCTTTTTCATAATTCTCTCCTTTTATTTTATATATGTACTAATCCGATTGTTTGGAATAAGACGCTGGAAGGATCAATTTATT
>JAFDYP010000604.1 GCA_018267355.1 Bacteroidota bacterium | reverse complement strand
CATCCACTTGCAAAATACTTGCAACATTTACATTACTACAAATTGTTTACATCCTTCCGTAACCAACTCTCACTTCCCTATTGGCCATGCCCCTAATTCTCAAGTTATATTGGATTAATCTAATTACTTCTTGATGTGGACGGAGTCATCATCGAAACGCATTAATAAGCGTGATCAAATAGCCCTAAACCAGCGACATTAATTCAACAGCAAGTTGCTCCGTTTGTTGATTTATTTGGCTGTTTGGATATTAATCCATACCCAAAAATGGGTATTCAAATAGAGTAGACCACATTTTTCATTTTTGAAAGAAGTATACTCGCCTCATTTCCTAACCCAATTATTAAAAGTATGAGGACCTATTTACTTACTGCTTGCATATTAGTCTGTACCGTTGCTTTGGCTCAGCAGTACGACACTATAAACGGACACTTCATCAAATAGCTCGCGAGGATGAATGGAGAGTGCTTCGCAAATCGCGAAGGGTATAGCTATCCGCACTCTCAGAAATGGGAGCCGCATGATGACAGCAGAACGGTGAAGTGACCGGGATGGGAGAGTGGTCCAGGGACACCAGATTCATGGACTTATCAGGGCTTACCGGGCTCGTTGTTTCAGGATGCCGGTTACGTCCTTTAGTGTCAGCCCCTTGGCCTGTAATAGTATCAGATAGTGATAGAGCAGGTCTGCTGCTTCATTGAGAAACAAATCCCGGTTATTATCCTTGGCCTCTATCACCAGCTCTACCGCTTCTTCGCCTACCTTCTGAGCTACTTTATTGATGCCTTTGGCAAATAACTGCGAGGTGTATGAAGACTCACTGGGTTTATCCTTTCGGTCAGTGATAGTCTGCTCCAGCTGGTTGAGCCAGGAGAGAGGGTTCTCATTCTTCTCGCCCCAGCAGGTATCTGTGCCTGTGTGGCAGACAGGTCCGGTAGGGGTCACCCTGATCAGGAGGGTATCATGATCGCAATCTGATGCTATAGAGACGAGCTCCAGGTAATGGCCACTCTCTTCGCCTTTGGTCCAGAGGCGCTGCTTAGACCGGCTGTAGAATGTCACTCTCTTTTCCTGTAGCGTCTGCTGCAGTGCTTCTGCATTCATATAGCCGAGCATAAGTACCGTGCCGGTATCATCATCCTGTATGATACATGGCACCAATCCGTCGTTTTTGGTAAAATCTACTTCCATTTTATTTGAGTTGTGGTCTTATAGAAATGTTTTGAGAGGATAAATAGTCTTTGAGATTTGGTATGCTGATCTGGCCAAAATGAAAGACGCTGGCGGCCAGAGCGGCATCTGCTATACCATGGGTAAAGACGTCTCTGAAATGTACCATGCGACCCGCACCCCCGGAGGCGATGACCGGTATGCGGACATGCTCGGACAGATGTCGTAGCGCATCGAGGGCAAAACCATCGCGGGTGCCATCATGATCCATAGAGGTGAAAAGTATCTCCCCGGCGCCGAGCTGCTCCGCCTCTCTGGCCCAGTCATATAGGTCGATGCCTGTGTGCACACGGCCACCATTGAGGTAAACTATCCAGCGGCCCTCCTCCTGACGGGCGTCTATAGCCAACACTACGCACTGACTGCCGTATTTATCTGCTATGCCGGCTATCAGCTTTTTATTGCGCACCGCGGCAGAGTTGACAGATATCTTATCGGCGCCATTAGAGAGAAGCATGCCTACATCCTCTACTGTGCTGATGCCGCCACCTACGGTGAAAGGGATATTGACCTCGGCGGCTACGCGGCCCACGAGTTCGTACAGCGTCTTGCGTTTCTCATGGGTGGCGGTAATGTCTAACAATACTAATTCATCAGCGCCCTGCAGCGCGTAAATGCGCGCGAGCTCTACTGCATCACCGGCATCGCGTATATTCTCAAAGTTGATGCCCTTCACGGTGCGCCCGTCTCTGATGTCGAGGCAAGGTATGATACGTTTAGCCAGCATGTTCGGTAGCTTTTAGTTGTGAGAGGGTGAATCGGCCTTCATATATACCCTTGCCGGTAATGGCGCCATAGAGTCCCGCCTCGCGCAGCTGCTCTATATCTGCTATACTGCTGATGCCGCCGCTGGCTATGAGGTGCAGGCCGGGATAGCGTTGCAATATGCGATGGTAGAGTGCTACCGCTGGTCCGCCCAGCATGCCGTCTCTGGCTATGTCGGTACATATCACATACTGCATACCCGCACGGGTATAATCATCGAGAAAGTCCATCAGCGCTAAACCGCCTGACTCCTGCCAGCCCTGTATGGCTATCGTCTCATCGCGTACGTCAGCACCGAGTATGATCCTGTCTGCTCCGTATCGAGCCAGCCAGCGCATGGTCAGGTCGCGGTCTTTCACAGCTATGCTGCCGACAGTGACCTGATGTGCGCCGTGGTCAAATGCTTTGGCTATATCCTCATCACTTTTCACACCGCCGCCAAAATCGATCTGCAGGTTTGTACCTCTGGCAATAGTATAGAGGATGTCGATATTAACGATGCGGTGAGACCGTGCTCCGTCCAGATCTACGATGTGTATACGACTGAGCCCGGCAGCTTCAAATTCTTTGGCCACCTCGAGGGGCGAGGCGCTATAGATGGTTTTCTGAGTGTAGTCTCCCTGGGAGAGCCGGACACATTTTCCATCTATGATGTCTATAGCAGGTATCGCAAACATCGGTTACAGTTTTAAAAAATTAGTAAGTAGCACCTCACCGGTCTTGCCGCTCTTCTCGGGATGAAATTGTACGCCGTAGAAATTATCTCTGTGTATCGCTGCAGCGAAGCCTGTGATATAATCACAGCCTAACACAGTATAGCTACTCAGCGGCACATAGTAGCTATGGACAAAGTAGTACCAGCCTGCCGGAAAAAGAGCAGCATCACTGGCTGTAGCAGTGTTCCATCCCATATGCGGCACTTTGCCTGAGGCGGGAAATAACTTTACCTGTTCGTCAAATATGCCGAGGCAGGGTGTATCGCCCTCCTCGCTCTGTGTGCAGAGGAGCTGCATACCCAGACAGATGCCCAAGACCGGCTGCCGCAGAGAGGGAATGAGCGTATCCAGTTTTTTGTCGCGCAGTACATCCATAGCGGAGCGGGCGTGGCCTACACCGGGGAAGATCACCTTGTCTGCTGCGCGTATCTCGTCAGCCTCATCGGTGAGCCGGGCGTGTATGCCTATACGCTCCAGCGTCAACTGTACGGAGCGCGTATTGCCGGCGCCATAGTCTATGATCACTACCTTCATAATATTCCTTTGGTGGTGGGGAGCTGCATACGGTCGAGGTCGCGGTGTACGGCCATCTTTATCGCTTTTGCAAAAGCCTTGAAAATAGCTTCGATCTTGTGGTGCTCATTGTCTCCTGTGGCAGAGATATTCAGATTGCAGCGGGCGCCATCGCTAAAGGATTTAAAGAAATGAAAGAACATCTCGGTAGGCATATCACCTACTTTCTCCCTTTTGAATACAGCCTCCCAAACGATCCAACTGCGCCCGCCGAAGTCTACGGCCACCTGCGCCAGTGCATCGTCCATAGGCAGGCAGAACCCATATCGCTCTATACCACGTTTGTCTCCTAATGCTAAGGCGAAGGCCTCACCCAGTGCGATACCTGTATCCTCTATGGTATGGTGCTCATCTACGTGGAGGTCTCCCTGTACCTGTATGGCCAGGTCTATGCCGCCGTGGCGCGCTATCTGATCCAGCATATGATCGAAGAAGTGCAAGCCGGTAGAGATGCTGCTCTGACCGGCGCCATCAGGATGGAGGGTGATGGCGACCTTTGTCTCCTTAGTATTGCGCTGATGCGTGATGCTGCGAGATCGGCTGCTCAGCGTTTCTACTATCTGACGCCAATCATTTTGTATCGGATCAAAAATTATGTTCTCGACGTTGTCTGCCGGCTGCGCTGATATAAGGATATCTGTTTTAAGGTCAGCCGATCTTAGCTCTACGCCTTCTGATGCGAGTATATTTTTGAGTAAAGAGAAGCCGGTTTCATCTTTATCAGAGGAGCTAAGCCTGAGCGAATAGCCGAGATCCGTGGCTATGCGCAGAATGCCGGAGATGGCACGATCATGAAAGGACCCATCAGCCCGTATGATAGCATCTACATCTATCAGGATATTTTTTTTCATATGGAGTATGCTTTGAGTTGAGCTATGAGTGTTTGGTTTTCTTCCGGTGTGCCTATCGTGATGCGGAGGCAGTTTTCACAGTGTTCTACTTTGCTGCGGTCACGCACTATAGTGCCATGACTGGCAAGATGCGTATATACAGCATGGGCATCGGTTACTTTGACCAATAGGAAGTTGGCGTCTGACGGATATACCTTTTGTATGATCGGCAATGATGATAGAGCCTGGGTTAATGCATTGCGCTCCCGCACAGTGCTGCGGATCTGCTCATTGACCTGGTCTATGTGGGTGAGGGCCTGAGATACCAGTTGCTGGGTATTTTCGCTGACATTGTAGGGGGGCTTTACTTTGTCCATCAGGTCTATGATAGCCGTGGAGGCAAACGCCATACCGAGGCGCAGGCCAGCGAGGCCCCATGCCTTGGAGAAGGTCTGCAGGACCACTACATTAGGATACTCTGTCAGCAAACTGATACAACCGGACTGCCGAGAGTAGTTGATATATGCCTCATCTATCACTACCACTCCCGGAAACCGGCTGATGAGGTATTCTATGTCTTCTTTGTGCAGGGAGTTGCCGGTTGGATTATTTGGCGAGCAGATGAAAAGCAAGCGACTCTGCGCATCAGTAGCGCATAGTATCTCATGCACATCCAGCTCAAAGGATGGCAAGAGGGCCACCCTCCGTACGGCAGCATCATTGATATTGGCGCTCACCTCATACATGCCGTAGGTGGGCGGGCAGATGATCACATTGTCTGCTCCCGGCCGGCAAAAGATGCGGTAGAGAATATCAATAGCTTCATCACTTCCATTGCCGAGAAAGATATTTTCTACCGGCATGCCCTTGATGGCACTGATCTTTTGTTTCAGCACGTGCTGATGCGGATCGGGATAGCGATTGTAATTTTGCGACAGCGGAGAGCCGTAGGCATTTTCATTAGCATCCAGGTAGACTGAGGCATGGCCACTAAATTCATCGCGTGCGGATGAGTAGGGTTTTAATGCCAGGATATTGGGACGTACTATCTGATAGAGATCAAACATTATTTCGATTTTGAATTTTGTAAGCGAATGGAAACTGCCCGGCCATGTGCGTGCAGACCCTCTGCCTCAGCCATCGTCTCTATAGTCGGCCCGAGACGCTGCAGCCCTGCACGTGATATCTGCTGATAGGTGATCTTCTTGACAAAAGAATCTACTGATACTCCGGAATAAGTGCGCGCAAAACCAGCAGTAGGCAAGGTGTGATTAGTGCCACTGGCGTAGTCTCCTGCACTCTCCGGGGTATAGTGGCCTATGAAGACGGAGCCTGCATTGTACACCTGGTCTGTATAGTATTTGGTGTCCGTCACCGCGAGTATCAAGTGCTCGGGCGCATAGTCATTGATGATCTGTACGGCTTGTTTCGGTTGCTTTACCAGTATTGCTTTGGAGTGCCGGAGTGCTTGTACCGCTATCTCTTTTCGCGGCAGCTGCTCTAGCTGCAGGTGTAGCTCTTTGATCACCGCGTCTACCACGTATGACCGCGTAGAGACGAGTACTACCTGAGAGTCTGGGCCATGCTCTGCCTGAGAGAGAAGGTCGGCAGCTACGAAGGCCGGTGTGCAGCTCTCATCTGCTACGACCAGCACCTCAGACGGGCCGGCCGGCATATCTATGGCGATGCCTTGCTGGCTCACGAGTTGTTTAGCCAGGGTCACGTAGCTATTGCCCGGGCCGAAGATCTTGTCTACAGCAGGTATCTGCGCCGTGCCGTATGCCATGGCGCCTATGGCCTGTACGCCTCCTGTTTTGTAGATCGTCTGGATACCGCACATTCTGGCAGTATAGCATATAGCGGGATGTATGCTCCCATCTGCTGCGGGTGGTGTGCACATGACCACCTCTGCACAGCCTGCTATCTGCGCCGGTATGCCCAGCATCAGTACGGTAGAGAAAAGTGGCGCACTGCCTCCCGGTATGTATATACCTACGCGCTGTATAGGCCTGTTTTCCCGCCAGCAGGTCACACCGGGCATGGTAGATACTTTCCGAGGAGTCAGGACCTGCTCCTTGTGAAACTTATAGATATTCTGATACGCTATCTCGATAGCCTGCTTTAGTTTTTTATCAAGTTTTTTACCGGCTGCATTCAGTTCCCTCGCAGATACT
>JAFDYP010000603.1 GCA_018267355.1 Bacteroidota bacterium | reverse complement strand
TATCATCCTCCAGGATGGTGACCTCGTCCATGGTTTCTATGGTAGGATACGAGCGCGCGTAGAAATTGAGATAACTGCGATTGATATTTTCATGGCTCTGACTATTCCAGTTTGCTCGGAATATATCAGCATCGAGCCCGCTGAATGTGGTACGCACGATCATCCGGGCAGGCGATATAGTATCTTCGGCAAAGATCTGTATATGTGTCCGCGTGCTGGATCCGGCTCCGCTATATGGTATGGGAGTGAGGCCGGTACTGCTGTCGGTGATCACCAGGCAGTATTTATAATCCGGGAAATGCAAATGTGCCATATCTGCCGGCTGGGGCACATCTGTAGCATCAAAATAATGCTGCTGCCCGGCTACGGTGACCTGCACACATACATGGTCAAAGATGACCGGTGTAGGCAGGTGGTCTGCCAGACCCGATGGGTTCATGGTATTGATCAGGATAGGATGTGCGGGTATACCCATGGCCCTCAGCAGGCTGCAGAGCAATACTGATTTATCTTTGCAGTCACCATATCCCAGTTTGAGCGTCGAGGCCGGGTTGTTAGGTTTATGCGTGTTTACCCCTATCTCTATACCAAAGTAGCGTATACGATCCTGCACATAGCGTACTGCTGCCAATACCTTTGCCTCGTCAGTAGCATTGGCACCTGATATCTCCGCCGCCAGCGCTTTGATCTGCGGGCTGGATTCATTGGCTGCAGGCTCGTAGATAGATTTTGCCCAGTCCTTTACCTCCTGCCAGGAGTTATATTCACTGACAGAGACGCCCGGCAGCGGATCATATCCTGCCGGTGTGCCGTCTTCTACCTTGATAGCTTTCACATCCTTCGCCTCCCAGGTATATACCTTTTTGCCTCCGGCCACAGACTCAGCCGGCTGTGCGGCGTCATTGATATACTTGAAGTGGAGCTGCCGCCCCTGAGGTATCAGCAGCCTGCGGGTTATTTTGCCTACCGGTATGCCATAGCCCAGCTGAAAGTAGTCGTACACCTTGTCCGGGAATATGGGATTGTCTCCCGTACTGGTATAAGATACATCCAGTATATCGCCCACGCGCACGTCTTCCAGTAGCAGGAGGCCGGTCATTTGATCATCATACTGATTGTGCGCCAGCCCCTGCTGCATTTCAGATACTTTGAGCCGCGAGAGATCCAGGCGATCCTGTATGTGGCCATCTCTGATGATGTTGATATGGTGTATCACCATCTGCCCGTATGACTTATTGTAGTCGAAACTCAGGCTCGTGCAGTTTTGCACGCCGGTGCTGCTTACTATTTTTTTGACATATCGATTATAAGTACTGTGAGTAGCTGCATCTGCCTGCTCATCGGCCAGCAGAAAGAAGAAGCCATCCTGCAGCTGACCGGGCGGTGCGACAGTGGCTGCATCGTAATCCGAGATTGTCACCCAGGCAGGCTCATGCCCCCGGGTCAGGCCGGTAGCTCCGGCTATCCCTCCAAAAATAAAAAATAGGATAAATACCAATCCGGATCTGGACACCGCAGAGAGGCGAGATAAGCTAGGGTAGGTTTTCACAAATAGCATTTGCTGTGAAAATATCAAACATTTTGACACAAAGTACTGCCGCGCAATGTCTTCCGGCATCCAACAATTTATTGGCCTCAAAACCGTAAGCAATCACTGTTTTTACCATATTTGCGGCCATCAAAAAATCTTGAAAAGATCATGAAATCTTACACCACTCTCCTCACCGATCTCACCAACGGCATCCTCCTCATCACCCTAAACCGGGAAGACAAACTCAATGCACTCAATAAGGCAGTGATAGGAGACCTCAATGACGTGATGGACGAGGTATATGCCAACGCAGAGATCAAGGGCGTGGTCGTGACCGGCAAAGGCAACAAAGCCTTTGCGGCCGGTGCGGACATAGCAGAGTTTAAGGGGCTGGATGAGGAGCAGGGTACTGCGCTGGCCAGGCGCGGACATAGTGTTTTCAATAAAATAGAAATGTGCCCGAAGCCTGTCATAGCTGCTGTGAATGGCTTTGCACTGGGTGGTGGCTGCGAGCTGGCTATGGCCTGCCACATCCGTATAGCGAGTGAGAATGCAAAGTTTGGCCAGCCTGAGGTCAATCTCGGCCTCATACCGGGCTATGGTGGCACACAGCGCCTCGTGCAGCTGATAGGCAAGGGTAAAGCACTGGAGCTGCTCATGACCGCAGATATGATAGATGCACACTGCGCACAGAAGCTCGGCCTGGTCAATGATGTAGTACAAACCGTAGAACTCATAGACCACTGCAAGGCGATGGTAGCCAAGATCGCCAGCAAGGCTCCATTTGCTATCGCACAAGTGATACAGTCTGTCTACGCTCACTTCAAAGACGGCATAGATGGCTTTGATACAGAGATCTCTCTCTTCGGCAAATGCGTGACTACTGAAGACTTTGTGGAAGGCACCGCAGCATTCCTTGAGAAGAGAAAGGCAAACTTCAAGGGCAAATAATAAAATTGTTTTCCCCGCCTGCAGAGCAAGCGGGGAAAACAATTTGCAGCAATGAAAATCTTGTGTGTGATCACTTCACGGCTGTCAGTTTGCCGTGTGCCGTGACCTTACCATCCTTACCAATTATAGCATAGGTATACATCCCATCGGCCAGCGCCTTTGGCAGTACTACCTCTACCCTGCCGTCATATACGGCTGGCTGCACTGCCTGTACCATCCTGCCGCTCATGTCATACAGAGCGACCTGGGCTACAGCAGAGGGATCGCTACAGCGGATACTGAATGTGGTGCCTGATATCGGGTTAGGGTATATCGCTATCTGTGATGGCGCCTGGTCTATAGTACTGATACCTGTGGCTACCGGGAGCTTTTTACTCAGATAAGCGCCGCCGGTGCTATACAGCGAGCTAAAAGTATTATCAGTATAGTTGAACAGCATCTGGTACCCAAACTGTCCTTCGATGTAGAAATACTCACGATAGTTTTGTGGTCCTGATGTTTGTCCCTGAGTGATACCAAAAGGGGTAGTGATAGCCGATGGGGCGGGCGCACCGTTGAGATAGAAGCTATCTATGCAGAATTCGTTACTCCTCACTGCCAGTACAGGCAGATTGCTCATATAGCCGCTCACAGGAGCCTGCTGCAGCACGCCCCATCCATTCACGGTGTCCGTACGGGTAAAGTAAAAGGCCTCGTCCAGTGGTGCGTGGTTCAGACTGGCCGAGGATACGGTCAGCTCCATATTGGCCACACACCTTACTGTGCTGGCCCATGAGCTGCCCGCTGTAGCAGGGAATGCCACCATGCTCCTCGGTGAGCTATACGTGATCACATTGCCCAGTATATAGATACTGTCTGCACTATTGC
>JAFDYP010000602.1 GCA_018267355.1 Bacteroidota bacterium | reverse complement strand
TAAATGTTTGTATATCAAAAAGGGGAGGTATTTGCGATAGTACTTCATTGGAGGTGAAAGAAAACACTACTATGAAAGTCAGAATCAATGTATGGTACTTACTGATTGCCATGTGTATTTTCTATTCCATTATTAACTGCCTCAATAAGGTGTTTTTGGGTACCCTCCCCGCTCTCCATAGCCCAAAATAAAAAAAGCTGTTCGTAGTGCGAAGGAAGCTGCCGCGGGCGACTACGAACCTTCACCTATTCTGTCACGCGTTTCTAAACGAGTGACCATTCTGGGCTACGTTTATACCGCGATTATCATTCACGTAAACCTATATATGGTCCGATAAAAAATATATCCAGTCCATTACTATAGTTTATCCTATAGATTAGTCAATTAGTCATTTCTATATATTGGACTTCACATGAGCGGCACTAGTGCTTATCGTAACAACCACCAAAATGCAACTCCAACAAGATGGGATACCTGGGTGTATCATTCAAACTGACAATGAAAGGTGTTTCCGTTCTCATCTGTAAATGCAGGTGGAGTATCTCCGGGCTGGGCTTCCAAACCTTTGTACAGTGGAGAACTGGGACATACCTCGCGCATCTCCAGTTTTGACCACCCGTTGTAATATAGTGTTTGCCATATAGTGTCACTGCCATATATGTGGGCTATGGTGTCGCGCGACCTGGCATGGATTTCAGAGTAGGAGCACCTAAAGCAGCTCTTGCGGCAGCCTCCGAGGGCCAGCGCCAGTGCCATGACGGACAGGATCATCGTTGTCTTCATTAGGTCTTAGGTTAGTTTTCGTGGATGCAGAAAATGAGGCTGTCGGGGTGCAATGCAAAGGGCTGGACATAATTGTCATAATGATAGGAAGCGTTCACTTCGCAGCTACTGAAATGCTCCGGTATACCCACATCCTCACCACCGCTGGTATCATAGACGGGCACCCCATTCTGATAGCTGGTGTCTATGCGATATGCCAGGAAATGGTAGACCGAGCATTTGTAGCAGGTCTTGCGGCAGCTGGTACTCATTGTGAGCATGAGAGAGAGCAATATAGGTAGTACGTATTTCATAATATTATGTACTAAGATATGCGCTTATTGGATAAATTCAAACCCCGCCCTCCGTAGCCCAAAATAAAAAAAGCTGTTCGTAGTGCGAAGGAAGGCCTGTGGCGGGCGACTACGAACCTTCCCTCTCTGTCGCGCGTTTCCAAACGCGTGACTCCTCTGCATTGCGTTTATAACGCAACGATCACGCACACCTCCCCAAAAAATATCCATTCTCAAACTTTATAGCCGGCAGGTCTTTGGGAGGCTGGCCTTTGTAGTACGGTAGCGGCTCGCGCAGTGGCTGGTCGGGGTGCTTCTGGTTGTACTTTGTCTGCATGTGGCGCGAACGGGCGGCATCATGTATCGGGCCGTAGGGCGCCGCTTCTGCTTTCACCTGTGGTGGAGCAGTCTGCTGCTGCGGCGTACGTTTGCTATCAGCGGCGGGAGCAGGCTCGCTCACCGGCTCCTGGTCTATATAGCTGTGGTCTACCGTTTGAGTGGTCTTCTCCTTCTCCCTGCACCAGCCATAGTGGTGCCGCAGCGCAAACATACCCACGCGCTCGGGTATCTCTTTATTGGCCATCTTCACAAATATGCGGCTCTCAAAGCGCTGCATGATCTGCTTCATCAGGTCCAGTATCTCTGCGCGCCGCCGCCATTTGCTGCGCCAGTAGCGCCACACATCATCATAGGTACCTACCGCGCTCAGCGCCTGGCCGAGGTAGAGGTAGGTAGGGTCCTGGGAGAGTTGGTCTATCGTGGTGAGGGTGCGGAGCGTGCGCTCCAGCGTCCATTTTTCGGCGTAGGCATTGCCTGTAGCTGCTGACATAGGATGTGTTTTTTAGTCCTGCAAACATAGCGAATACCTCCCGTTTCCCGGCCCCCTACTTATTCACCAAACACCACTTAAATTATTGACCTACAGCTACTTGGATGCCATTGACAGTCAGCTACATAGGTAGGGATGGTCATACCACACGGTCACCAGGCCATCACCACCCCTATCTATCTCCTTGTATATCAGCGGCTGTAGGTGTCATCTGTGCCGCCGTCCTGACCTGTCCCTCCTCCTGCTCAGTCGGAAAACTTGCTGCGGCTATCTGGTCCCCGCCCCTCGCCCTTCGTCCCTCGCCACTCTCTCCACAGTCGGAAAACTTGCCTCCCCGGCCAGTCCTGCCCTACATAAGCTCCTCTATATGAGCCTCATTCCAACTTTTTAGCCCCCGCCCTTATGATTTGTGGAAAAAATGTGTAGTTTTGCCTCCCTTTTGGGAAAATACCAATAACTTCATAAGCGATGAAAAGAACGTTTCAGCCTAGCCGCCGCAAGAGGATCAACAAGCACGGCTTCAGAGAGAGAATGAGCACTAAGAATGGAAGAAAAGTCATTGCACGCAGAAGGGCAAGGGGCCGCAAAAAGCTCACTGTCTCCAGCGAAACAAGGCTCAAGTAATAACCCGGCCGCAGCCAGTCCTGTGCCTTATGATCCTGCACGCCATCCGGCGTCGCGGTCTCTGGGCAAAGAGGAAAGGCTGAGCCGTGAGGTATTACTGGATAAACTATTTAGCGAGGGTAAGTCCGTTTCACAAAACGGGTTTACCCTCGTCTATTTGGAGTGTACGCTGCCTACTTTTTACCCCGCTCAGGCAGCCTTCAGCGTCCCAAAGAAGTACTTCAAACACGCCACCGACCGCAACCGTGTCAAGCGCCTGCTGCGCGAGGCGTACAGGCATGAGAAGCAGGCCCTATACATGCTGCTGGCCACCGCTCATAAGCAGCTGGCCCTGATGTGGATCTATAAGGGTAAGGAAGTCCCCGCCCACGCCGTCGTGCAAAAGAATGTGTCAGAACTGCTGGTAAAACTACGGGCCAGAGTGATCAGGTAGAGTCCCTACCTAAAGGCTACAGAGCCCCCCAGGCTGAACTGATTGGACTGGGCTACAGAGGTGTGCGCCTTCACATAGTTGCCTCCAAAGAGTTTGAATGCATGCTTCCTGCCAAACTGTGCAAAGTATACATTGGCCCCGAGGCGGAAGTACATCGGATTGATCGTAGCGTAGTCCTTCCACAGATAGATACCGGCAGAGTAGTACATGCCCACGCGCCCAAGCATGATCTCATCTCCCACCACAAAGCTGGCCGTAGTAGCCTCCATAGTATGAGAGTAGCGGGTCGTGATCTCATTATAGTTGAGAAAGTCATGTACCGCCCGCACATACTCATAGCAGAAGCCGCCAAATATCTTATTGCCGGGGCTAGTATAGCGGGCGTAGGTGAGTACGGCACTATGTATGGGAAACTTAGGGCCATTGAAGCCATAGGTTTCCTGTATGCCCAGCACATACATGGCGGCTATCTCATTGTGCAGGAAGTCGCGATGGCGCTCGCAGTTGTAGTACAGGTCTTTGACCATCGGTATGGCCTTGATCCCTATGGAGCCCATCAGGAGATTAGCGCCGTAGTTGGGCAGGTTGGCCGCTGAGTTTGACAGGTGATTAAAGGCAAACGTGGAGCTCAGCTGCACGTTGGGAGTCAGCTTCCACTCGGCGCCGATCTTGATCTGTACACTCAGGTTGATATTGGAGCTGATCAGGTTATTGGTAGGATTGGTCAGGTAGTCGTACTTCTTTGTGATATAGCCGTAGCCCGCGCCTACGCGTGTGTACAGGTCTACTACCTTGCTACGGTACATGTAGAACTTGCCGTAGCCCATGAGGGCGATCACATCGCCAAATACCTTGTTCTCACCAAAGCGTATGAAGAGCAGCGTACCGCCAAACTCAGGAAAGTTCAGCGGCTTGTGCCAGGGCTGCTCACCCAGGGTCTTCTTATACACGTCTATCTGAAAGCCTTGGGATAACTCGTGCGGCACATGGTTTACTTTGGGGCTATGCTTGAAGATCTTGCCCACCAGATACGAGGCCTCTACACCCCACCGCCCCCCTCGAAAGGAGCCCGACGCATTTGCCGCGCCCACGGGCTGCAGGCCGGACACGAGCACCAATATCATGAGTATAGGGAGGTAGAGCTTCACTTGATGGCTATCCCTCCAAACTTACTGAAAAAGCAGGGAAAAACTTCCGTGGCATCTGTTTTGCCGTACCTTTGCAGCATATATGACCAGCATCACAGACCTGAGGGAGAAAAGAAAGAATCTGGGCCGCCGCCTCGGCTCCTATTTCCTGCAGGGCCTGCTGCTGGTGGGTCCGGCGTTCTTCACCTTCTGGGCCATCTATCAGATATTCGACCTCTTTGATAGCAATACCAAGCCGCTCTTTCAGCGCTTCCTGCATTTCAGCTTTCCCGGTATCGGGATCATCATTTTTGTAGCGTTCATCACGCTGATAGGCTTCCTGGGCTCTACAGTGATCGTCAGGCCGCTCATGGAGATCATAGAAAACCTGCTGGAGCATACGCCGCTGGTCAAGGATATCTACTCCTCCTTCAAGGACTTTATCTCCGCCTTTATCAGCAATAAGAAGAAGTTCAACCGCCCTGTGATCATGGAGATGGGCAGGGCCACAGGTCTCTACCGTATGGGCTTCATCACGCAGGATGATATGGAGGAGTTTGATATCAAAGACAAAGTAGCTGTATACTGCCCCGACTCGTATGGCTTCACCGGCAACCTGTATGTGGTAGACAAAGACCTGGTGCAGACGCTCCCTCATGTAGGCTCAGCCCACGCTATGAAGTATATCCTCTCCGGCGGCGTGATGGAGGTACCGGAAGATAAAGCGCCGCAACCCACACCACCGGTAGAGGGCAGGGAAGTACTTTGATCACTTCAGCGCCTCCAGAGAGAGCTTAGCCAGGTACGCATACTTTGAGTCGTCTTTGCCCGCCAGTATCTTAGCAAAGTAGTCTCCGGCCTTTTGCCTGTCACCCAAGCGCCAGCAGGCGCGACCTATATAGTAATACGGAACAGCCAGCGTACTATCCGCTGTATTGCCGGCTCTCTTTTGCTGATCTATATAGACAGACCACGCAGCGATCGATGTTTTATACTCAGCAGATTGGTATAGGGCGTAGGCATAGTACAGCTGCACATCGTCAGTGGGGCGGTGCTTTGCCATGTAGCCATCCAGAAGCGTCGCCGCATCTTTGTACCGCTTATCGTTGATCAGCACCTGCGCCTCTATGATGAATGGCAGCACACTATCGGCGAAGTCATGACGGAGGCGGGTAGTGACCAGGCGCGCGCCATAGTCCCCTATATGGTAGGTGAGCAGGGAGAGCAGGCCGTGATACGTATCTGACTCCGGGTCAGTGGCCAGATATAGTGCCGCCTCAAATACCTGATTGCTATCAGCAGCCACTTGAAACTTATCAAGGTAGCCGTTGATGTCTTTCTTCCACGCATTGTCATGATGGGCGTATTTATACAGGCCCCAGTAGAAAAGATGATCTCCATATACAGTATCAGGCTCAGTGGCAGCCAGCATGGCAGGTACAGAGTCTATGGGTGCGATGAGCGTATAGATGTCGCGGGCATCAGCGCAGGCATCTTTATCGGTAGCCGCGCTGTACAGACCGCGTGCTGCATATGTTTTAGCGTTAGCCAGGTCTCCTGAGGAGAAGTACAGCGAGGCAAGGGTACAATTCAGCCCCTGCACAGAGGGGTATAGTGCCATCACGCTGCGATAAACACGGTAAGCCCCCGCGGTATCTCCACGCTCATGCAGCAGCCGTGCATAGTCAGCCAGTGTATAGGCAAAGTTGTCGCCTATATCCTGTGTGTAGGCCTTCATGACAGGCAGGTAGGCGAGCAGCTCATCATGCATCAGCGCCATGGCGTAGAGGCTGCAGAGGCCCTTGCGCAGGTCCAGCCGCGAGGAGTCTATAGCGATGCCCTGTAGCCACAGGCTGGCTATCTGCCTGGCAGCTGCCTGTGGCACCACGGTCACATTATCGCTCAGGCCGGCCAGGTCAGGACTGAGGATGGATTCATCTTCAGGCGTGATGATATGCAGGGCCGGCGTCTCTATGAGTGCATAGTTCAGTAGCACATTGCCCTTCATCATCAGGGCAGTGACATTCTTTGGTTCAGCGTGCAGGATAGAGTCCAGGTAGCCTTCGGCGTCTTTGTATTTGCCTTCAGCTATGAGCAGGGTAGCCTGATTGACGATAGCCTCCTGTGCCGCAGCAGTGAGTACCACCAGCGCCAGGAGCAGGGATAGAAGCGTTTTTGCCATAGCCCAAAAGTATAATCATTTGTATATTGCGTAAAATATCTGCGATGCTGTATTCCATGACGGGCTTCGGCAAGGCCCAGGTGGCCTTCAAAAATAAGACGATCATAGCCGAAGTGCGTTCTCTCAATAGCCAGAAAGGCCTCGACCTATCCCTGAAGTTCACTACCCAGTTTCGGGAGCAGGAGTACAACCTGCGCACGCTGATACAGGAGAAGCTACAGCGCGGCAAAGTAGATGTCTATGTGACGATAGAGAAAGAAGACCACACCCCCGAGGTACTGCTCAATAAGCGTGTGATCAAGGCCTACTACCAGGAGCTGCGGCAGATAGCTGATGAAGTAGGGGCACCCTCCAATGAACTTCTATCTACTATCCTCCAGCTACCGGAGATAGCGGCCAGTGCTGCTGAGGAGTCTGACGAAGAAGAATGGAAGGCCATAGAAAAAGCCATCATGCAGGCCCTGGAAGGCCTAAACGGCTTCCGCGCGGACGAGGGCAAGATACTGGCCGTTGATATGCTCCAGCGTATAGCCCTCATAGACAAATATGCGCAGGAAGTCCGCACTATGGACCGCGAGCGTGTAGCCGAGATCAAGGCCCGCCTGGAGACCAGCGTAGAGGCTGCCATAGGCAAAGACAAAATAGACCCTAACCGCCTGGAGCAGGAGCTGGTGTACTATATAGAGAAGCTCGACATCACCGAGGAGCTGACCCGCCTGAAGGCTCACTGCGAGTACTACCGCGAGGTGATGGCCGGCAAGGATGATATGAAGGGCCGGAAGCTGAACTTTATCTCTCAGGAGATAGGCCGCGAGATCAATACACTCGGCTCCAAGGCCAGCCACGCACCCATACAGAAGCTGGTGGTCAATATGAAAGACGAGCTCGAGAAGATCAAAGAGCAGATCAATAATATACTCGGATTTTTTTATCAAATTAGCGGCTCCAAATCATAGCCTTATGTCTCACGACTTTCACGTAGTAGTACCTCCTAAAAAGATCATCGTCATCACCGCCCCGTCAGGTGCCGGCAAGTCTACCATCGTGCGCAAACTGATCAAGCAGCGCATAGATCTGGCTTTCAGTATATCCCTCACTACCCGTGAGCGGCGCGAAGGCGAGATGGATGGCAAGGACTACTACTTTGTGACGCACAATGAATTTCAGCAGCGCGTGCAGAGGGGTGACCTGGTAGAGCATGAGGAGGTATACCCGGGTCAGCACTACGGCACCTTGCGCAGTGAGATAGAGCGCATCTGGAGCCAGAGGAAGATAGCCCTCTTTGACATGGATGTGAAAGGCGCTGAGAATATCAAGAAAGCCTACGGCAATGATGCACTGGTGATATTCATCGCGCCGCCGGACAAAGAAACACTGGCGCGCCGCCTGGAGAACCGCAACACTGAAAGCAAAGACAGCCTCAAGAAGCGCATCAAAAAAGCTGAGCAAGAACTGTCCTACAGAGACAAGGCAGATAAGGTAGTGGTGAATGATGATTTTGACATCGCATTTATGAATGTCAAGAATGTGATCACAAACTTCCTGAAAAAAGCAGAGGCCCATCCGGCCCACTAGGCAAAATCACATCTGTACTCTATTGACTTTCATGCATAGATGCATGTCAATATCTGTTGCGTTTATTTTTTTGCAGAACCCTTGGCGGTATCGTTTCCGTTTATAACTTCGGGTCATAAATCCCTCAGCCATGGTCACAGAAATCACAGCAGGTATAGAGGTCTCCGTGCAGACAATGTATCAGGATGGCCACTCTGCACCGGATGAGAATCGCTTTGTGTTTGCCTATAAGATCAGCATCTCTAATCATAATGATCATACCGTACAGCTACTCTCCAGACGGTGGATCATCACCAACGGTATAGGCGGTGTAGAGATAGTAGAGGGTGAAGGAGTAG